>CAWUOG010000042.1:0-14833 GCA_963923875.1 uncultured Alphaproteobacteria bacterium | reverse complement strand
GTCGCGACCGCGGGCGTGCACAAGCTCGAGCCCGGCCAGAAGGTGAAGCCCGTCCCGGCGGCGGAGCGCTGATCATGGCGACCTCGGGCACGAATGGCGGCACGGGCGGCGGCAACGGCCGCACCAACCTCAGCGAATTGGCACTGCGCAACAGCACGCTCACCGTGTTCTTCATGGTGGTGCTGACGCTTGCCGGTGTCTTTGCCTATTTCAGCCTTGGCCGCGGCGAGGATCCGCCCTTTACCATCAAGCAGATGGTGGTGTCGGCGGCATGGCCCGGCGCCACGGCCCGCGAGGTCGAGCAGCAGGTCACCGACAAGATCGAGACCAAGCTGCAGGAGCTGCCGTTCTTCTACAACGTCACCAGCTATACCAAGCCCGGCGAGACCGTGATCTACGTCTCGCTACGCGATGATGTGCCGCCCGCCAAGGTCGCCGATCTCTGGTACCAGGTGCGCAAAAAGGTCGGCGACATCAAGGGCAGCCTGCCGCAAGGCGTGGTCGGGCCGTTTTTCAACGACGAGTACGGCGATACCTATAGCCTGATCTGGGCCTTTGAGGCCGACGGCTTTTCGCCGGCCGAGGTCAAGGAGATCGCCAAGGACGTGCGCCAGCGCGTCCTGCGCGTGCCCGATGTCACCAAAGTCGACCTGTTCGGACTGCAGGACGAGAAGATCTTCCTCGAATTCAGCCACGAGCGGCTGGCCATGATGGGCGTCACCGTCGAACAGATCTTCGACGTTGTTCGCAAGCAGAACGCCGTCGTCGCTTCGGGCACTGTCGAGACGAAGGGCGAGCGTGTTGCCGTTCGGGTCGACGGTGCTCCGACCTCGGCCGCCGACCTTGCCGCCCTGCCCTTCGCCGCCAATGGCCAGACCTTCACGCTGGCCGACATCGCCGACATCAAGCGCGGTTACGAGGATCCGCCCAAGAGCACCATGCGCTTCAAGGGCAAGCGCGTGATCGGGCTTGGCGTCGTGATGGCCGCCGGCGGCAACGTCCAGGCCCTCGGCAAGGCGCTGGACGCCGCGATGAAGCAGGTCGAGCGCGACCTGCCGGTCGGCATCACGGTGCACCGCGTCGCCAACCAGCCCGAGGTGGTCGAGAGCTCGTTCGAGGAGTTCATCCATTCGCTCGGCGAGGCGCTGGCGATCGTGCTGGTGGTGTCGTTCGTGAGCCTGGGCGTACGCACCGGCGTGATCGTGGCTCTTTCGGTGCCGCTGGTGCTGGCCATCACCTTTGTCGGCATGATGCTGCTGGGCATCGATTTCCAGCGCATCTCGCTCGGTGCGCTGATCATTGCGCTCGGCCTGCTGGTCGACGATGCGATCATTGCCGTCGAAATGATGATGGTGAAACTGGAACAGGGCTTCAGCCGCATGGAAGCGGCGACCTTCGCCTACACCTCGACCGCCTTCCCGATGCTCACCGGCACGCTGGTGACCGCGGCTGGCTTCGTGCCGGTCGGCTTCGCCAAGTCGAGCGCCGGCGAATATACCAACTCGATCTTCTGGGTAGTCGGCCTCTCGCTCGTCATTTCGTGGTTCGTGGCCGTCCTGTTCACGCCGTGGCTCGGCTATCACCTCCTGCCCACGCCCAAGGCCGTGCACCACGACGCCTACGATGGCCGGCTTTACCGGAGTTTCCGGGCCATCGTCGTGTGGTGCGTCACCTGGCGCAAGACGACCATCGCCGTGACCGCCTTTGCCTTTGTGGCCGCGATGGCCGCGTTCGGTCTGGTTCAGAAGCAGTTCTTTCCCGTGGCCAACCGGCCCGAGTTGATCGTCGACCTGCGGCTGGCCCAGGGCGCCTCTTACGCGGCCACCGACAGCGAAGTGGCGAAGCTCGAGAAGTGGCTCGGCCAGAACGACGACGTCGCCCACTACACTGCCTATGTTGGCGCCGGCAGCCCGCGCTTCTATTTGCCGACCGTACCGGAGCTGACCAACGCCAATTTCGGCCAGGTCATCGTCATGACCAAGGGGCTGGAAGCTCGCGAGCGGGTGTTCGCCGCGCTGACCGACCTCTTCAATAAGGACTTCGAGGCGGTACGCGCTCGCGTGCAGCGCCTGCAGAACGGCCCGCCGGTCGCCTACCCGGTGATGTTCCGCGTGCTGGGCGAGGACCCGCAGAAGGTGCGCGCCGTGGCCGAGCAGGTCCGCCAGGTCTTCAAGGCCGATCCGGCGACCCGCGACATCAACTTCGACTGGAACGAGCTCGCCAAGTCGGTGCGGCTGGAAGTCGACCAGAGCAAGGCGCGCGCCCTCGGCGTCGACTCTCAGCTGCTCGGCAACACCCTGCAGACCCTGCTCTCGGGCGTGACCGTAACGCAGTACCGCGAAGGCACCGAGACGATCGACGTGGTCGCCCGCGCCGTGGCGCCGGAACGGCTGAGCGTCGAGGGACTGGAGGCGATCAACCTGCGCACCGCCACCGGCGGCGTGGTCTCGCTCGCCCAGCTCGCCAAGCTGCATTTCGAGCTCGAAGAGCCGATCCTGTGGCGGCGCAACAAGGAGCTGCTGATGACGGTGCGCGCCGGCGTGATCGACGGCGTGCAGGGCCCCGACGTTGCGGCCCGCCTCGACAAGGCACTGGCCCCGGTGCGCGCCCAGCTGCCGGCCGGCTACCGCATCGAGGTCGGAGGCGACAGCGAGGAGAGTGCCAAGAGCCAGGGCTCGATCTTCAAGATGATGCCGTTGATGGGCTTCCTGATGCTGCTGTTCCTGATGCTGCAGCTCCGGAGCTTCTCCAAGCTCGCTCTGGTGCTGCTCACCGCGCCCCTCGGCATGATCGGCGTGTCGCTGTTCCTGCTGCTGTTCAACCAGCCCTTCGGCTTCGTGTCGCTGCTCGGCACCATCGCGCTGGCCGGCATGATCATGCGCAACTCGGTGATCCTCGTCGACCAGATCGACCAGGACATCGAAGCGGGCCACACGCCGTGGGATGCCGTGATCGACGCCACCGTGCGCCGCGCCCGGCCGATCCTGCTGACGGCGGGCACGGCGATCTTCGCCATGATCCCGCTCTCGCGCAGCGTATTCTGGGGCCCGATGGCGGTGGCGCTGATGGGCGGGCTCCTTGTCGCCACGGCACTGACCTTGTTGTTCCTGCCGGCGCTCTACGCCGCCTGGTTCCGGGTCAAGCATGCGTCGAGCGAGGCCGCCAAAGCGCCGGTCCGGCGCGATGCGCCACCCCTGGCGCTCGCGGCCGAATAGCACGATACCCGCCCTCGCCTCCCTGCTGATCGCAGCCAGTGCCGCGATCCCGCTGGCCCTGGGCGCGTTGCATCTCTTCTACACGCACCGCGGCCGCATGCTGTTCCCGCGCGACGAGGAACTGGTCGAGGACATGAAGCGCACCGCGCTGGTGATCACCCGCGAGACCACGGTGTGGCGCGCTTGGATCGGATTCAACACCACCCACAGCATGAGCCTGATCCTGTTCGGCCTGTTCTACGGCTGGCTCGCGCTCGCCGCGCCGGATGTGCTGTTCGGGTCGTGGTTCCTGAAGTTGGTGGGGCTCGGCATGCTGGCAGCGTTCGTCGCATTGGCCCGGCGATATTTCTTCCGCGTGCCCTTCAGGGGCGTCGTGCTGGCCACTGCGCTTTACCTCGCCGGCCTGACCATCGCCGCGATCTAGGAGATCCGGCCCTCGGCGGTGTGGATGTCGTCGGAGCGCCCCGCGCTGACCGCCACGATAATCTCGATGCCTCGCACGATGGTCTCGACCGGCACCGAAGGCGCGCTGCTGCCGGCAGGCAGCATCTCGGGAACGTTGGGGACATGCAGGAAACCGCCACGGAACGGCCGCTTCGCATGCGCCGCCATGTCCATCAGGGCATAGAGAATATGATTGCAGACGAAGGTGCCGGCAGTATTCGACACCGCAGCGGGCAGGCCTGCCTTGCGCATTTCGGCGACGCAGGCCTTGATCGGCAGGGTGGCGAAATGGGCCGCCGGGCCGCCCTTCACCACCGGAACGTCGATCGGCTGGCTCGCGTCATTGTCGGGAATGCGGGCATCCTGGACGTTGATACCGACCCGCTCGAGGCAGAGTTCGCTGCGGCCGCCGGCCAGGCCGACGCACAACACGAGGTCGGGCTTCGCCTCGTCGATCGCCGCGCGTAGCACGGCGGCTGAGCGAGCAAACGAACATGGCAACACCGCGGTATGAACCGCGGTGTTGCCTATCCTGTCTTGAAGCCTCGAGACTGCCAGCGATGACGGATTGATCGCGTCGCCGCCAAACGGTTCGAATCCTGTGACGAGGGCTTTCACACCCTCCACGCCAGGACTACTTGTTGGCCGCGTCGACCGCGCGGCGCGCCATCACGCCGACCAGATGCGCACGATATTCGGCGCTGGCGTGAATGTCGCTGTTCAGTCCGTCGGCCGGGATCTTGATGTCCTTGATCGCCGCCGAGGCGAAGTTCTTGTTCAGCGCGTCTTCCATCGCCTTGACGCGGAACACGCACGGGCCAGCCCCCGTCACCGCCACCCGCACGCCGTTCTTCGTCTTGGCGACGAATACGCCGACCATCGCATAGCGTGATGCCGGGTTGGGGAACTTCATGTAGGCCGCCTTCTCGGGCTTGGGGAAACTGATCGAGGTGATTAGTTCGCCATCCTTGAGTGCGGTTTCGAACAGCCCCTTGAAGAATCCGTCGGCCGTGTGCTTGCCCGCTGTCGTGGTGATCGTGGCATTGAGCGCCACCACCGCTGCCGGATAGTCGGCCGCCGGATCGTTGTTCGCCACCGAGCCGCCGATCGTGCCGCGGTTGCGCACGGCGGGATCGCCGATATGACCCGCGAGACTCGCCAGCGCCGGGATCGCGCCCTTGACGTCGGCCGACGAGGCCACGTCGGCATGCTTGGTCATGGCGCCGATGGTGACGCCGCCGGCATCGAGCTTGATGCCCGCCAGGTCCTTGATGCCGCCGAGATCGACCACGTCGGAGGGCTTGGCCAGTCGCTGCTTGAGCGTCGGGATCAGGGTCATGCCGCCCGACATCGGACGCGCCTCGGACTTGCCCTTCAGCGCGGCTTGTGCGTCGGCGAGCGACTTGGGGCGGTGGTAATTGAAATCGTACATCTCACTTTCCTCCGTGGATGGCCTGCCACACGTTGAGCGGCGTGGCGGGCATCGGCACATGTTGGACGCCGAGCGGCGCCAGGGCGTCGTGGACAGCGTTCATGACGGCGGCAGGGGCGGCGATCGCGCCGGCCTCGCCGCAGCCCTTCACGCCGAGCGGATTGTGCGGACAAGGTGTGACCTTGTAGCCGAGCTTGAACGACGGCACGTCGTCGGCCCGCGGCATGGTGTAGTCCATGTACGAGCCGCTCAGCAGCTGGCCGGTCGACTTGTCGTAGACCGCGTTCTCGAGCAGCGCCTGGCCGACACCCTGGACGATGCCGCCATGCACCTGGCCCTCGACGATCATCGGATTGATGATGTTGCCGAAATCATCGACTGCGGTGTGGCTGATGACCTCGACCTCGCCGGTCTCGGGGTCGATCTCGACCTCGCAGATCTGCGTGCCCGCCGGATAGACGAAGTTCGCCGGATCGTAGAAGGCGTTCTCGTCCATGCCAGGCTCCAACTCCTGGAGCGGATAGTTGTGCGGCACGTAGGCGGCGAACACCGCCGCCCCGAGCGGCACGTTCTTGTCGGTACCGGCCACCTTGAAGACGCCGTTCTCGAACACGACGTCGGCGACCGACGCCTCCATGAGATGCGCGGCGATCTTCTTGCCCTTGGCGATGACCTTGTCCGCCGCCTTCATGATCGCCGAACCGCCGACCGCCAGCGAGCGGCTGCCGTAAGAGCCCATGCCGAACGGCGTGGTCGCGGTATCGCCGTGCACGACCTCGATCTGCTCGAGCGGCACGCCGAGCTTGTCCGACACGATCTGGGCGAAGGTCGTCTCGTGGCTCTGGCCGTGGCTGTGCGCGCCGGTCAGGATCTGGACGTTGCCCGTCGGGTTGAACTTGATCTGCGCGCTTTCCCACTGGCCGACGCCGCCGCCCAGCTGGCCGATCACCTGCGACGGTGCCAGGCCGCAGGCCTCGATGTAGGACGAGAAGCCGATGCCACGCAGCTTGCCACGCGACTTGGCCTCGGCGCGGCGGGCTTCGAAGCCCTTGTAGTCGGCGATCTTGATCGCCTCGTCGATGATCGGTGGGTAGTTACCCGAATCGTACTGCAGGGCCACCGGCGTCTGGTAGGGGAAGGCCGTCGACGGGATGAAGTTCTTCCGGCGCAACTCGGCCGGATCCATCTTCAGTTCCTTGGCCGCCTTGCTGACGATGCTCTCGATCACGAACGTCGCCTCGGGACGGCCGGCGCCGCGATAGGCATCGACCGGCGCGGTATTGGTCACCGCCGCCTTCACGTTGGCATAAATCACCGGCGTCGTGTACTGCCCCGCCAGCAGCGTCGCGTACAGGTAGGTCGGCACCGCCGTCGAGAAGGTCGAGAGATAGGCGCCCATGTTGGCAATGGTCTCGACCTTGAGGGCGAGGAACTTGCCGTCCTTGTCGAGCGCCAGCTCGGCGTGGGTGACATGGTCGCGGCCATGCGCGTCGGTCATGAACGACTCGGTGCGTTCGGCCGTCCACTTGATCGGCCGGCCGACGCGGCTCGCCGCCCAGGTGAGCATGGTTTCTTCATTGTAGCAGAAGATCTTGCTGCCGAAGCCGCCGCCAACATCGGGGGCGATCACCCGCAACTTGTGTTCGGGGATGCCGAGCACAAACGCCGACAAGATCAGCCGCAGGACGTGCGGGTTCTGGCTAGTCGACCAGAGCGTGTAGTTGCCCGTGCCCTTGTCATACTCAGCTGCCGCGGCGCGCGGCTCCATGGCGTTGGGGATCAGGCGGTTGTTGACGATGTCTAGCTTGGTGACGTGCGCGGCCTTGGCGAAGGCCGCGTCGGCGTCGGCCTTAACGCCGATCTCCCAGTCGTAGATCAGATTGCCCGGAGCCTCGGCATGGATGTCCGGAGCCCCCTTCAAGGCCTTGGCGAGATCGACATTGGCCGGCTTCACCTCATAGTCGACCTTGATCGCCTCGGCAGCGTCCTTGGCCTCGTCGGCACTGTTTGCGACGATCATGGCGACGGTGTCGCCGACATAGCGCACGGTATCGAGTGCCATCACCGGATGCGGCGGCGCCTTGTGCGGCTGTCCGTGCTTGTCCTTCACCACCCAACCGCAGATCAGCCCGCCCATCTTGGCGTCGGCGGTATCCTTGCCGGTGAAGATCTCGACCACGCCCGGCATCTTCTTCGCCGCCGCGATGTCGATGCTCTTGATCTTTGCATGGGCATGCGGCGAACGCAGAAAATACGCGTAGGTCGCTCGAGCGAGCGGCAGATCATCGACATAGCGGCCGGTGCCGGTCAGGAAGCGCTGGTCTTCCTTCCGCTTCACCCGCGCGCCGATTCCGGTGGCGGCGGTCATGGCGTTACACTCCTGCTGCTTTCATGGCTGGCGCGGCGGCCAGAATGGCTTTCACGATGTTGTGGTAGCCGGTGCAGCGGCAGAGATTGCCCTCGAGCTCGCGGCGCACCGTGGCCTCGTCGAGCTGGTAGTTGTGGCGCTTCACCATGTCGATGGCGCTCATCACCATGCCCGGCGTGCAGAAGCCGCACTGCAGCGCATGGTTTTCGCGGAACGCCTCCTGCATGGGGTGGAGCTTGTCGGCGCTCGGTGCGAGCCCCTCGATCGTGAGCACGCTCGCCCCCTCGGCCTGGGCGGCGAGCATGGTGCAGGACTTGATCGACTTGCCGTCGACGTGGACCACGCAAGCACCGCACTGGCTGGTGTCGCAGCCGACATGGGTGCCGGTCATCCCGAGATGCTCGCGCAGGAACTGAACCAACAGCGTGCGCGCCTCGACCTTGCCCGACACGGTCTTGCCGTTGACGGTCATGGAGACGGAAATTGTCATAAAACTTCTCCCTCACATTGTTCGTTCGTGCGGACGCAGCGAGAAACGTCCACGAAATATTGCCGGGACTCTCGCAAGCCGCTCGCCTGCGGGTCAAGCGAATTACGGAAGCCGAATAACGACCGCGAAATAGCGCTTCGTCAGCGGCTGAACAGGAATACCAGTACCAGGAAGACGGCCCCGATTCCGATGACCGTCCAGTGACGGTAGCCGCGCTTGACCGCCTCGTCCGCCGGCATCAACTCGCCTCCGGCGAAGCGGCCGGCGCAGGTGCACCGACGCTCTCCGCGAACTTGCCGAAGAACTGGTCGGCGAGCTTCTTGGCCGTGCCCTGGATCAGCCGCGCGCCGACCTGGGCGATCTTGCCGCCAACCTGAGCATCGACATCGTAGGTGAGGACCGTATCGGCGCCGTCCTGCGTGAGTCTGACGACGGCGCCTCCCTTGGCGAACCCCGCGACGCCGCCCTGCCCTTCGCCCGAGATCCTGTAGCCGTTGGGCGGATCGATATCCGACAAAGTGACCTTGCCACCGAAGGCCGCACTTACCGGCCCGATGCGCAGCCGCACCTTGGCCGTCATTTCGGTGTCCGACAGCTTCTCAAGAGTTTCACACCCGGGAATGCAGGCCTGCAGGATGTCCGGATCGTTCAACGCCGCGAACACCTTCTCGCGCGGTGCGGCAATGCGATACTCGCCCTTAATTTCCATACCGAGTTTCCATCCGGTTACCAGAACGCCAAAATTACCACTTGCTCGTATAGGAGTCCGGCGGCGGTTCTGCCAGTGGCTCCCGCACCGATACGTAAATGGTCGCGAGGTAGGGAATTGCCATCAGCACGGATAATACGGCGAACCAGTCGGCCTGGGTGTTCCAGAACAGGGTCCGAATGACCCAGCGACCTCCATCGGCGGAAGCAAAACCACCCGAACCGCCGTCGTAGAGCTTGATCGCGCCCTCGGTCACGACCATCGCCACGGCCCAAGCGATCAACGATCCCGCCAGCACGATCTCCGGCAGCACCGGCCGCCAGTGACTGAGCGAGCGGTCCATCCGCACGAACCCCTTGGTGCCGTCGTAGCCCAGCAGGCGGCCGAACGACAACGCACGCATAAGGCGTTCGCGCCGCGACACCGGTTCCTTGCGCAGCACGGTCAGAATCTTCCAAGTCATCAACACGACACTCGGAATGACAAAGCTCCAGATCGGGAAGTCCCGGTAGCGCCCGTCGATTGCGATCTGACGGTAGAAGGTGTCGCTCAGTCGGATGACGCCGTCGTACCAGTCGATGGTCAGCACCACGAGATAGAAGATGCAGAGCACCGTTATCGCGAGGTAGAGCATCTGCAGCATGACGTCGACGCGCTGGAAGATGCGCAGACGCGGCAGTTCGCGCCACGACCGCCAGGCCTCGCGCACCCGCGCCCCGTAGAGCGAGGGGTCGGCCATGCGCCGCGTCAGGCTGTCGGCAATGCCGCGCAGCAGGGCATAGCTAAACAGGCCGAGCAGCACCGCCCAGAAGGCGACACCGACCATGCGCTCGAAATAAAAGGCGCGCGAGACGTCGATCCAAACGGCCTCGACATAGGCCGTCGCCGTCATCTGTGCGAAGATGGCGAAGATTGCGATCTGCTTGGCCTCGGCCCGACGGCGCCACATGGTCATCGCCAGCACCAGCAGGCCCGACAGCAGGGTCGACATCACATAGAGCATCGGCCAGTTCGGCTCGGCAGACACCGGCTTGCCGAGCTGGAACTTGTCACGGCGTTCGGCATCGAGCAGGCCCCAGGCTGCGCCGACGGTACCTTCCTGCCGTGCCTTCCAGTACTGATCGAAGGCCTCAACGATGTTGTAGTCGAAATGTTCCCGGTCGGCGATCGAACGGAAGATCGAGAAGTAGCGTACCTGCTCGACCCGTCCCGGCCGCGCATCGGCGCGCATGCGGCCGTCGCTCGGCCAGCCCGTCTCGCCGATCACGATCTTCTTGCCCGGAAAGCGCGCCTGCACCTTTTTGTAGATGTCAGCGATGTGCCTCTCGATGCGCAGGGTGCCATCTGGCTCGCGACGGTCCAGCCCGATCGGCTCGTCTTCCCAGTACGGCAGGAGATGGATCGTGATAATGTCGACTTCGTCGGCGAGTTGCGGGTTGCGTAGCCAGAACTCCCAGACATCGGCGTAAGTCACCGGCTGCTTGACCCGCTGTTTGACCTGCCGGATGTAGCCACGCAGCTGGTTTGGCGTCAGGTCCTTGCGCAACAGCACCTCGTTGCCGACGATCACCCGCTCGATCGTGTCGGGATACTTGTTGGCATGATTGATCAGCAGGTTGATCTGCTCGAGGTTTTCCTTGTCGTTGTCGTTCAGCCATGCGCCGTGCCAGACCTTCAGGCCGTATTTGCCGGCGCGCTGCGGCACGGTCTCGAGGTTCTCGCCGGCCGAATACGTACGAACCGCCTGAACCTTGCCCTGAAGGCGTTGCAGGTCCTGCTCGATCTGCTGGGGGGTCGGAAAGGTACGCGTGAGCGGACTCTGACCTGGCCTGTAAGGCGCAAAGGAGACGCTTTGCAGCGGCTGGCTGGTCCAGCCGGCAATCTCCACCGGACGATTGGGCCACCACCACCAAATCAGGTTCAACGCAGCCACAGCCACGAAGGCAGCCAGCGCCGTCAGAGCACGCATGCGGGCTTTTTAGCAGGATGCCGGGGCCATTCCACTGCGCTGCACGAGAGCCTTGTGGATGCCCCTCGTGTCGTGAGGGGCCTCAGATCGACCCGCGCTGTACACCCGCAATCGCCTGGCGCACGATCTGATGGCCACGAAACAGTACGGCCTCCTTCCAATCGTCGGTCTCCGGGTAGAACTGGCGGCGCATGGCGGCGCGAATTGGCGCGGCTTCCTTGCCCAGAGGATCGCCGTATTTGTGAAGCCAGTGGTCAGCGCGAAATGCCCTTTGGCCGCTTTCCCGGTCGAAGGTGCCGTACTCCAGGGTGCACATGGTGAGGCGCGTCTGTGGCTCCTGAAGAACGCGATTGAGCCCATAGTGCCCCAGCCCGTCGCGGGCGGCGGACTGGGTCTGACCACGCTTGGACTCCGTCACGGATTCTCCCCAGAAAGCCCGCACCCGGCGTGATCCCGGGGAATCGACGTCGTAGTGGGTAATCGGCTCGCCGTAGCCGTAGGGACCGAGGCCGGTGTGGAAGTCGACTACGGCGACATCGCTGCGGCCCTTCAGGTACTTGTCGGCGATGGCATGCAGGGTGCGATTGGCCCAGGACGGTCCGCCTCCGCCAAAAAACATGCCGTCGGCATGCGTAAACTGGCCGCCCGACATGGCAGCGAAATAGGCGCGGTCGCCTACCTTCTTGCGGTACTCCGTCAGCTTCGCGTCGGCCGCCGCGATCGAGTTGGGCCCGAAGTCCTTGGGGATCAGGAAGTCGTGAATCTCCTCGTAGCCCTTATTCGCCGGATAGGGCTTGGTGTGATCGACATAGTTGCGGTTGAGGTCATTGCCCTCTTCCGTCACGCGCCGAGTCCAGCAAAAGCCGTAAGGATTGATGGCGTGCACCAACAGCATGGCTGTGCCCGCCGGCAGCCCCGCCGCGCCCACTCCCGTCAGCCAGTCGACCTGGAATCCTGACCCGCAATAGCCTTCCGCGCCGTGCGTACCGGAGATCGCGACCACGACCCTGGCGGCGTCGTCGGGCCCCAGACGCGCGACATCGGTCGACAACGCCTCGCCGTTTGGACCCTTCGTTGGATTGTCATAATGCTGGGTCGAGGCGCCCGCGATGCGCGCAGCCGCCAGGAACTTCTCGCGCGCCTCGCTGTATGTCGTGGCGAAGGACTGAATCTGCATGAGGCTCTTTCAGGTTCTCAAGGTAAGGCCGCCATCGACGACCAGTTCATGGCCGGTGATGAAGTCGGCCTCATCCGACGCCAGCAGCAGCGCACCGCGGGCGATGTCGATCGGCTGTCCGAGCCGGCGCAGCGCCGCCTTCCTTTCCCATACCGCCCGGATCTCGGGATTGTCGAAATTTCCGCGGGTCATCCCGGTATAGATCGCGCCGGGACAGACGTAGTTTGCCGTGATGTTGAACTTGCCGAGTTCCAGGGCGAGTGTGCGCGTGAGACCGCCGACGCCGGCTTTGGAGGCGCAATAAGCCGCCAGGCCGTAGTCAGTATCGAAGGCCATCACCGACGCGGTATTGACGATGCGCGCCCTGCCCTTTTCCCGAGCCTGCTTCTTCAGCGCGGGAATGGCCTCTCTGCAGATCCGGAACATCGCGCGCACGTTGACGGCGTTCACCCGGTCCCACTGCTCGTCGGTCATTTCCTCGACGAAGGCCCGGCCGCTGACACCGGCATTGTTGAACAGGATATCCAGCACCCCGAACCGGCTCAGCGCTGCCTCGACGATCCGCTTCGGTGCGTCGTCGCCGGTGATATCGCAGCCGAATGCTGCAATGGCTGAGCTGCCCTTGTGCACGTCGGCAACCGGCGATTCGGGCCGGTCGACTGCCAGCACCTGTGCGCCCTCGTCGGCAAACAGCTTGGCCGAAGCCGCGCCGATACCGGACCCGGCGCCCGTCACGATCGCGACCTTGCCTGTCAGACGCGCCATCCATTCCTCCTTCATTCGACCTTGATGCCGGACGCCAGCGCCACCTTGCGCCACAGCGCCAGGTCTCTTTCCAGCAGCACTGCGAACTGGCGTGCATCGTGCCCCACCGGATCCGCGCCGAGCTTGACCAGCCTGTCGCGCACTTCGGGCGAAAGCGCGGCCTCGATGAAGGCTCGCTGTAGCCGGTTCGCGACGGTCGGCGGCACGTGAATTGGCGTCATGATGCCCATCCAGACGACGACCTCCGCCGACGGCCATCCCGCTTCGGCCATGGTCGGCACGTCGGGCAGCAGGGCTGACCGGACCGGCGTGGTCACCGCGAGCGGCCGCAACTTTCCGGTAAAGATCATCGGCGCCGCGGAGGCCGTGCTTGTGAACATGCCTTGGACCTGCCCTCCCCACAGATCGTTCAACGCCGGCGCAGCTCCGCGATAAGGCACGTGCACGACGTCAATGTCGGCCGCCAACTTGAGCTGCTCCATCACGAGGTTGGAAATCGTCCCGACGCCCGTCGAGGCGTAGTTCAGGCCACCACGGTGAGCCCGCGCCGCGGCGACGAATTCGTCGACGTTCCTGAAGCCTGACTTCTCCGAAACCACGAGGACCATCGGCGTATCGACCAGATGTGCAATCGGCGCCAGTTCGTGAGGTGGATCGAAAGCCAGGGACTTGTTGATCCAAGGCGGAATCGTGACCTGTGCGGCCGAGGCGAGCAGCAGCGTGTAGCCATCTGGCTCCGCACGGGCGACCGCGGCGGCGCCGATCAAGCCGGCCGCGCCACCGCGGTTGTCGACAATGACGGGTTGACCCAGCCGCTGGCTAGCCTGCTCGCCGACCAATCGCCCAAGAATGTCTATCGCTCCGCCTGCCGCGAACGGCACGACCAAGGTGATCGGCTTTTCCGGGAAGTCGGCCGCTCTCGCCGGCTGCGTCAAAATCGACACGCCGAGCGCGGCGGTGAAACCGCGCCGCCCGAAACGCCCGGCACCCGTCATCGTCCTAAGTCCCAACCATCGTTCTACGCCATCGTCAGGACGACCTTGCCCGTCGCCTTGCGCGACAGCAACGCGTTCATGGCTTCGGCGCTCTTCTCCAGCGGGAAGCGCATGGAGACGTGCGGCTTGAGCTTGCCCTGGGCATACCACCACAGCATGTCGTCGAAGTTTCGGCGCGCCTCCTTGGGCTCGCGCGCGCGCCAGGCGCCGTAGAAGATGCCGCGCACGTCGCAGCTCTTGAGCAGCGCCAGATTGGCCGGCAACTGCGGAATGCGGCCCGCGGCAAAGCCCACGACCAACAGGCGGCCGTACCAATTGATGCAGCGAACGGACTCATCGAAAGCGTCGCCACCAACTGCGTCGTAGATGATATCGGCGCCATTTCCGCCGGTCAGTTCCTTCACCTTGTCGCGCATCTTCTCTTTCGAGTAGTTCACGAACATAGTCGCGCCGTACTTGCGGCAGATTTCCATCTTTTCGTCGGACCCGACCGCGGCGATCACCTTCAGGCCGAGCAGCGCCCCGAGTTCGACAGCCGTCAGGCCGACGCCGCCCGACGCTCCTGTCACCAACAAGGTCTCGCCTGGTTGATAGGAACTGCGCTGCTTCAGGGCGTAGTAGGACGTGCCGTACGTCATGGTGAAGGCGGCGCCGTCCTCGTAGCTCATGTTGCTGGGCATCGGCAGGAGTTGGCCCTGATCGGCTACCACTTCGGTCGCGTAGCCGCCGTGCCCGATCGCCGCGATCACGCGGTCGCCGACCTTGTATTCCTTGACGTCGCCGGCCACCTCGGTCACGGCGCCTGCCACCTCGTGGCCCGGAGCGAACGGACGCGGCGGCTTGAACTGGTACTTGTCGGCGATGATCAGGGTATCGGGGAAGTTGACGCCCGCCGCCTTCACATCGATGCGTACCTGTCCCTTGCCCAGCGGCTTGGACGGCAATTCCATCAGTTTGAGGCTCTCCGGACCGCCCGGACTCTCGCTCATCATGGCGCGCATCGTGTGCTCCCTCTCTTGTGACGGCATTGATACGATGGCCGCCCGGCCAGCGTCCATCTGTGCTAGAAGGGCCGACTTTCGCAGGGGAAAAGATGGCCGGTCTGTACTTCGAAGAGTTCACGTTGGGGCACGTGTTCGAGCACCCGTGGACGCGCACCGTGACCGAAATGGACAACGTCCTTTACAGTTCCCTGACGATGAACGTGCAGCCACTTCATCTCGATGAGGAGTTTGCCAAGCAGACCGAGTTCGGTCAGCGCATCGTCAA
>CAWUOG010000041.1:0-14930 GCA_963923875.1 uncultured Alphaproteobacteria bacterium | reverse complement strand
TGCTGTTCGCCCAGTACAACCTCTCCCGTCTGGTCGATCGGCTGGACGCCGCGGGTCACGTCGTGCGCAAGGCGAGCGCAGCGGACGGACGCGGCCAGGTACTGACGATCACCGCATCGGGGCGGGCGCTCAGGCGGCGCATGTGGCCGGTCTATGCCCAGGCGATCGAGGATGCCGTCGGCCGGCACCTTACGGAATCCGAGGCAGGCCACCTCGGCGAATTGCTGGCCAAACTCTACGAGCGTCAGGCCGCGAGTTTGTAGAGTTCCGCCACGTTGTCGCGCAGGATGCGCTTCTTCAGCTCCGGGCTGAGATGACTGGTCTGCTCGGACAGCACGTCCTGACTCCATGGCCAGGTTGAATCGCTGTGCGGGAAGTCGTTAGCCCACATCAACTGGTTGGGGCCGAGGCGATCGGCAAACTGGAATGCCGTCCAGTCGTCCTGGAAGGTGAGCGAGATGTGCTCGCGGAAGTACTCCGACGGCAGCTTCGCGAGTTCCTTGCCCTTCATCCAGTAGCGGTGGCGTTTGTAGGCGTGGTCCATGCGGTAGGAGAAGTGCGGCGCCCAGCCGGCGTCTGCCTCGACGCAAACCACGCGTAGTTTGGGATGGCGCTCGAACACGCCCGAGAACACCAGCATGCCCATGATGTCCTGGCAGCCGCGGATGATGCTCAGGAAGCCGTTGATCTTCGGCCCGCGCGGCTTGCTCAGCGAGTTGTCTCCCGATGTCGTGAGGATGTGCCAGCTGAGCGGCATGTCGAGCGCGATCGCGGCCTCCCAGAATGGGTCGTAGGCCGGATCGTCGTAGTCCTTCTCGCCGGGATTGCCGGGCATCATCACGCCGCGGAAACCCATCGCCCGGATGCGCTCGAGATCTTCGATACCTTCTTTGACGGTGCGCAGTGCAGTCTGGCCGAGCCCGATCAGCCGGCTGGGGTCGTGGGCGACATACCCCTGGAGCCAGCGGTTATAGGCGTCGAAGCAGGCTTTCTTGTAGTCGAAGTCGGGATGGTTGCAGATCAGCATGCCGACAGTCGGGTAGATGATTTCGGCGGCGACGCCGTCCCTGTCCTGGTCGGCAATCCGGTGCTTGGGATCCCAGCCGCTCTTGTGCAGATCCTCGAATCTCGCGCCGCCAACGCGAATGTCCTTGGGATCGACGCCGGCCGCCGCTATCAGGCCGAGCGGCACGGGCGTTTTCATACCCTCGACCACGTAGGTGTCACCCATCTTGTCCAGGGACACGACCCGCGGCGCACGCTCACGGAATGCCGGGTCGATGTTCTCGACGTAGCAATTTGGGGGCTCGGTGATGTGGGAATCGGCGGAAATCGGGCGCCAGTCCATGTATTTCCTCCTGATGGGGCCGTCTCGCCGCGGCCGCTCGACGCAGGAATGGTAGCAACGCGCAGGACGCGGGCAAGCCGGCGCGGAACGGCCATTTCGGCGGGCGGCAGTGGTTGAACCGCTGGGGTCCCTATGGCATATCCGCGCCCTCGTTGCGGGTTCGCTGCCGTAGCTCAGTGGTAGAGCACTCCCTTGGTAAGGGAGAGGTCGACAGTTCAATCCTGTCCGGCAGCACCAGCAAAGGGCCAGCTCAACCGTCGCGAGCCGCATGCCGCTTACCTGGACCATTTCCCATCCGAACCGTCTCGTTACGGCCATCGGCAAGGACCAGGTCAGCCTGCTCGACATGCAGGCCTATCTCGATGGCGTCGCCGTGGCCGACGCCATGAGCTACGCCAAGATATTCGATCTCAGCAATGGCGCCCTGGCGATCAACGATCAGGAAATGATGGCGCTGGGCGCCCGTATCCGCGCCTATGCAGCGACAGGACGCATGGGCCCGCTGGCCGTCGTCGCCGCCTCGACTGAGGCCTACGATCAGGCGCGCACCTACACCGCCCTGGCCGCGGCCAACCGTCCGCTGCAGATCTTCCGCGAAATCGCCGCGGCCCGGGAATGGCTCGACGCCCAGACCGCCGCGCGCTAGCGCGACGGTCCGATATCCCTTCCTAGTTGCGAGCGAAGCCCTCGATTTCGCCCTCTGCCCAGGCGAGCGTCTTCTCCATCGCTTCGCCCTTGTAGTAGCGCACCGCCATCTGCGTCATGATCCCCTGCACATAGATCTGCTCGCCGATCTTGTGTGGCGCAGGCGCCCCTGCGATCGACAGAATCTGGTGGTTGTATGGATTGGGATAGTGGAAGAGCGTTCCCTTCGGCGGGCCTTCCTCGGCCCACGTCTTGAACAGGGTCTGCTTTTCGAACGACGGCAGGTCGTAGCCGCCGCTCGCCTCCACGAGCTTTTCGACGGCACTCGACTGCGACATGAAAACCATCAGGCTCTTGGCCGCAGACTGGTTCTTGCCGAAGTCCCAGGCGCCCCAGAAGTACGGCACAAACGGCGCATAGCGGCCCTTGGGCCCCTTTGCGAAGCCGTGCGTCCACAGCTGTTCGGCGACCTTTGGCGCGTCGCGTTTGGCGACCGCCCAGGCACTCGGAGGGTTCATGATCAACGCGCCCTTGCCCGAGACCAGCCACTTGTTGTTGGACGCGTCGTCCCAGGCCGGCACGTCGGCAGGCAGAAACGCCATGAGCTTCTTGTAGTAGTCCAGCGCCTGACGCACCGCGTCGCTCTTGACCTTGATATTGCCCTTGGCGTCGACCAACTCGGCGCCAAATCCGTGGAAAATCGCTCCCGCCGTGTCGACATTGTCCGAAGTCGTGCCGAGGCCGATGCCGAACGAATAACCGGCCTTGTGACAGCCCTCCGCCGCCTTGAGGAACGTGTCGAACGTCCAGTCGTCCGCCTTGGGCGGAGAACCTGCGGGATACATCGCCTGCACGTCGATGCCGGCATGCTGCTTCATGAGATCGATGCGTGAGCACGGCCCTTTGATCTGGCTGCCGATGCAGATCGGCACGCCCAGCCACTTGCCGTCGACCTTGCCGAGATACTCGACCGTCGCGTTGACCGCTCCGTTCTGCTTGATGAGGTCGCCCATGACGTCATTCATCGACACCAGCTGGCTGGCGTAGCGGGATGGCAGCCAGGTCGAGAACGCGAGAACGTCGTGGCCGGACTTGGCTTGCGACTCAGCCGCACCGGTCAGCAGCAACTTGTTGCCCTGCGACGTGATGTAATCGATCTGAACCTCGACCTTCTCCTTTGCCGCCCATTCCTGGATGAGCGCGGTCGAGGTCTTGTTCGCTTCGGGAACCCAGTGGTCCCACAGACCAAGCGACAGCTTTCCTGCGGCGTGTGCACCACGCACGAAGGGGGCCGCCACGAGCGTGGCGGATGCCACCGCCGTGGTCGCAACGAATCGACGACGTCCGATCCTCCTTGATGCCATTGCTTCCTCCCTGATTGCGTTCTCTTCGGAACCGTTTCGCGAAACGCTATGCCCCTGCAGCTACAGCGGCAATGAAATTCCGCGAGGTGAGCGCAGACTATTTTATTGCAGTTGAACGGCAGATAGAGACCGAGGCGTGCATTCATGGAGGTTACGAAATGCAAATTTATTCTCGGAGTGTATATAATTGCACTGCCGCTCGGAGTTTCCGCCCGGAGCACGTCGACAATTGTCGTTCGCCTATTTCCTCCTTGTGCTCAGCTTGATGGGCTGCGCCTTGGCCAGCCGGCGTGAAATCGAAGCTAAGCCGATGCGGCTTTCACACCTGTATGGAGCGTTCCTAGCGGCCGCCCTCGTGGCGCTGGCCCCCTTCTTGTTTCTGCAGCTGCCCCCCGCCGGTCTGGTGGTCTGGGGCTTGGCACTTGCGGCCGGCGCCGCGATCGGTGTGATGCGCGGCGTGATGATGCGCATCCAGGTCGATCAGATGTGGTCCCTGATCCGCCTACCCCAGGCACAATGCGGCCGGCTCGCCGTCAGCCTGATCGCGCTGCTGGTCGTAGCGCTGATCGCCCCCCGGATCGCCGGCCCAGCCGGCACCGGCTACCTGCAACCCCTCGGGGCGGGGCTTGCCTGGTGCGCAGGCTTCCTCGGTGGTCGCGCACTGGCGATCGCCAGCCGGATCAGGCGCGCGCCGCACATCGAGTTGCGCCAGTTCTGAGGCTTGCTCTTCGCCGAATGTTCGCCGTGTCGGTCATGCAGCTATAGTGGCCACATGACACTGCAGCGCGCCGCCCTGTGGACGATCGTGATAGCGGCCACCATGTACCTGCTCGTCGCAGCACGCAGCCTGCTGCTGCCTTTCGTACTCGGGCTGGTGCTCTGGTACATGGTCGACGCAATCGCTGACGCATTCGAAAGGCCACGCTTGGCCGGCTTCAAGCTGCCGCGCTTCATCGCTGTCATTCTAGCCTTCTGCGTGATGGGCGGGCTTGCCTGGATTCTCGGCCGGACGGTAAGCCGAAACATCACTGCCGTCGCTGCGGCCGCGCCGAACTACGAGGTGCGCCTGCAGAACCTTCTGGAGCAGGGTGCACGCATGATCGGCATCGAACAGGCGCCGACCATCAGCCAGCTGTTCGACCGCATCAGCCTCGCCGATACCCTGGGCGGCCTCGCCACCGCCGCGGCGTCGATCGTGAGCGTGACCGGCATCGTGCTGATCTACGCTGGCTTCCTGTTCGTCGAACAGGTCCACTTCCGCCGTAAGCTCTCGATCCTGTTTGGCTCGGGAGGCCAGCAGGCACGGGTACGCTCGGTGCTGGAACAGATCGACCGCGACATCCGCACCTACGTGCGCATCAAGACCACCCTCGCGGCGGCAACGTCGGGCCTCGCCTATATCGTGATGCGCTGGACCGGGGTCGACTTCGCCGGCTTCTGGGCGGTGATGATCTTCTTTTTCTACTACATCCCGACCATCGGCTCGATCCTCGCCATCGTGGCGCCGGCACTGCTGACCCTGGTTCAGTTCGATCACCTGACGCCGTTCCTGATCGTGCTGTTCGTGATCGGCACCATCCAGATCGTGATGGCCAACATCATCGAGCCCGCGATCCTCGGCAGCTCGCTCAATCTGTCGCCGCTGGTCGTGATCGTCTCGCTGATGGTCTGGAGCACGATATGGGGCGTCGTCGGCATGTTCCTGTGCGTGCCGATCATGGTCGTGTTGATGATCGTGCTGGCACACTTCGAAACCACGAGGCCGGTCGCCGTCCTGCTCTCGGCCGACGGCGATATTCCCCAGACCTCACTCTGACCGGCGGACTTCAGGGTTCCGCGGCGGGATCCGCCTTCAGGATCATGGAGCGCCCGGAAGACTCGACGACAATGCTCAGAAACGGCGCGACCGGGCGCTCGGGAACGGCCCGGAATTCCCTGTCGATCTCGTCGAACAACTTGAGATAAAGCCGCCATTCCACGGCGTCGGGATCGATCGCCACCCGCGTCGGTTCGCGCCAATCCAGCGCGCGCACGCCGCTGCGCTCGGCGCGCTCCTCGAACTTGTCGCGTACCAGAGTGGCCTCGAAACGCCCGATCGTCGCCGTGCGCGCCGCCTTCGCCGCCGCGCGGGTTACGACGACCAGGCAGATCTGGTCGGGCCCTTCATCGTGCGCAAATTCGACCGTGCCGGCATTCGCCGTGGGATCGGATACGCCGTCGACCCAGGCCAGCCGCTCGACGACGATCACGCGACGGCGTTCCTTGTCGAAGCGCGTGCCGGCCGGCGGATCGAAGCAGCGGCGCACGGTCTGCGCCTCACCAGCCGGCGCGCGTGCCAGAATCTCGGGCGAAACCAGCGTTGTGGACTCGGTGCTGGCCGTGCGGATCTTCTGATCGAGCGCCATCGAACCGGGGCGATCCGGCAACACGATGAAGGGGACCTCGAAATATGCCGGCCGCGTTTCCGACCGGATTGCGAGCGAAGCGGTCACCAAGGTGGCGCGAACAGAGTCGGTCGGAAATGCCTTGCGCGGCACCGTGAAGCGCAGACGTTCGGGCGCGACGGTCGCGATTCCGCGCCACGCGCCAACAGTCAGCACCGGCGGGGGGCCACCCGGCACAAGATGCAGGCCAGTGATCTCGATCGTGACCGGCGGATCCTCGTCGGGCGGCGCCACGAACGACGGTGCATAGCGCGGTACGGTCGGCGCACCCGTCGCCGCCATCGCCGGGCCACGCTGGCCGTCGTCTTTGAGGCGGACTCCGGACTGCGGCGGCGGCGGCGATGCCGTGCCGGCCGGCGCCTCGACCGTGAGATCCCCCGTCGCGCGGCGCGGCGACACGAAGCGCGGCGTGACCGAAAGCACCAATGGATGGGAATCGTTGTCGGCCAACCGCTCGAGCGCGGCTTGCGCACGGTCGGCGGCCTTTCGCGCGGCCTGTACGGCGCCCTGGGTCGGCCGAGTGAGCGCATCCTTGAGCGATGCGTTCAACAGATCGGCCTCCACGAAAGCCTGTCGCCGCGGCGCGGCGATCCGCTCGAGCGATTGTTCCGGCACTTCGCTACGAGCCACCAGTGCATCGAGCAACAGACCTGCGACTCGCAACGGTCCGATAAGCAACAGGCGCCCTTCACCCTCGGCGCGCGCCTGAAGCCCGGCCCGCTCGGTCTTGAGCACGGCCAGCCGTTCGCCGACCGTTACCGGCGGCGGCGCCGATCTGTCGCGCTCGATAACGGCAGCAAGCACGGCGACGGCCATACCGACCGACGCCACTGCTCCCACCAGCCAGGCGAGGGGCCTTTTCATACCGGGTTTCTAGCATGCTGACGGAGCCTCGCGGGGCCCGTCAAAGAATCTCGTCAGTAGGAGAACAGGACCGGCAGCGGCGAGTGCAGGATGAGGTGACGCGTCATGCCGCCGAAAATCATCTGGCGCAGCCGGCTTTGCGTGTAAGCACCCTTCACGATCAGGTCGGCGCCGACGGCGATCGCCGTATCCACGATTGTCTGGCCAGCCGTGCGCGTGCCCGGTTTGGCGTGCTGGCTGGTGACCTTGAGATCATGCCGGGAAAGCGACTCGGCGATCTCGGCCGAACTCGGGCCCGGCACCATGGCACCATCGACACTCAGCACCTCGATTGACTCGGCATTGCTCATCACCGGCATGGCGAGGGATATCGCCCGCGCACTTTCGGTCGAGCCATTCCAGGCGAACAGGATCTTTTTTCCCACCGTGCCGTTGAAGCCGGTCGGAACCACCAGCACCGGCCGACCCGAGTCGAACAACGCAGTTTCGAAGACGCTCTCGGGCATCTTCGGCAGCGGACCGGGCTGGGGCATCACGATCAGGTCGAAGGCACGACCGATAATGCCGATCGCGGTAGGTCCGCTGTCGTCAGCCGAGCGCCACTCGGAACGCAGTCCAGTGGCCCGGGCATCGAAGGCCTGCTTTACAGCAGCCACTCGCTGGCGCTCTTCGGCATCCTCGGCAAGACCGCCGCCGATCGGAGCGCCCATGCCTGCATCCGCCCAGGCCATGCTCATCACGCCGTACGACGGTGGCTCCAGACCGACGAGCCGGGCATCCCAGGCCCGTGCCAGCTTCGCCGCCAGATCGAATGCGGACGGATCTTCTGCCGCCCAGGCCATTGTCAGAATCGACTTCATGACACGCCCTCCCAGTCTGTTGCCCCTGTTGGGCGTCACGATAACACGAGCCCGGGCCGCTTCGGAGGATGATGCGATTGATACAAAGCCTGTATTGAATCGATCATTCATTTCAATAGTTTATTGCACAAGCTTCGACTTAATTCCGAAGCAGGGGTCATTTTTCGATCCCGCGCTTGCGCCAGCCCGACCGCCGAGCCCCAGACTCGGCACCGCCGAGCGACGAAAGCGGTACAGAACGTGACTTTCATTTGGAGATAAAAATGCTGTCCATCTTCCGTCGCATCATGAAGAACGAACAGGGCGCCACCGCCATCGAGTACACGCTGATCGCCTCGCTGATCGCCGTTGCGGCGATCACTGCAATGAGCACGGTCGGCGGCAAGGTCACCAACGTGCTGACGAATGTCGGCAATGCGATGACCTGATCGCGCGTCCGCAAGGATCGACAGGAAAGGCGGCCCGGCAACGGGCCGCCTTTTCCATTTGGGCCGTAGCGCCGCTTCGAATCCGGCGCGGACACAATCTTTACCGACGTTACACACCGCGCGTTGAGCCGCCGCAGTCACCCTGTACGTTCAGTCATTCCCGGAGTGAGGCCATGATCGCTGTCCTGCGTCGTCTCTACAGAAATCAGCGAGCGGCTACGATGATCGAGTACTCGCTGATCGTCTGCCTGATCGCCTGCGCCGCAATCGGCGCGATGTCCGGCCTCGGCCAGAGAGTCATGAACATGCTCGGCCCAGCGGCCAACGCACTCGGCTGATGCGGCGCATCGGCGTCCACTTCTGGAAGCTGCTCACCGACCGGCGCGGCTCGTTCCTGGTCGAGTACAGTTCCTTCGCCCTGCTGATCGCGATCGCTGCACTCGCGCTGCTGGCGCACACGCCGATCCAGCCGGAATAGCTTTTCCGGCCACGGCCCCCGGTCCCTGCTGCGGACCGGACGATGGATCAGGCGATTTGCTGAGCCCTGGGCACGATCCAGGCAAACCGGTCGGACAAGGCCGCCAGGGTGATGCGGTTGATGGCCTCGGCCTCGAGGGTCGCGCCGCCGGTGGCATCCGGCAGGTCGCGGGTGGCAACCGTATCGGCGGCGATCGTGCTCATGAATCCATTGTCGGTCGCCGAGCGAACCGTCGCCGAAACGCACATGTGGGTCATGAAGCCTCCGACGATCAGGTTCTTGCGACCGATCGCCGTGAGAAGCTTTGCGAGCTCGGTGCCGGCGAAGGCGTTGGGCAGTCCCTTGTCGACAATCGCCTCGCCATCGCGCGGCGTGAGCGGCTTGACGATCTCGAAGCCGCTCAGGGTCGGATTGAATGCCTTGCCGGTGGGCGAACCTTTGTGACGGACGTGAATGACAGGTGCGTTTGCCTTGCGCGCCTTGTCGAGCAACAGCGCGAGCGAATCGACGGCAGCGGCCACGCCCGTGAGGGGCAGCAGACCGTCGGTGTATTCACGCTGCGCGTCGATTATCAGCAGCACTCCGTTGGCCATCGTCGCGGGGGCAGGCGACGCACCGGCCATCTGCAGCATGGTCATTGCCATGTTGAACTATCCTTCGACTTCTTGTTGGTTGTGTAAACGCTAGCACCATCAACGCCCAATGGGCGCGACTTTTCAAGGCCGGAGGCATGCCCAAAAACGCAAGTCCACGTACCCATTTGCGGTGATTGATTTGGCGCAATATGACATCAGCCGATGAAAGCGATCGTCGTCGGCGGCGGAATCATGGGGCTGAGCACGGCGTGGGCATTGTCCGCCGCCGGCCAAGATGTCGCACTCTTCGAGCAGGGCCCGTTGCCCAATCCGCTGGGCTCGTCGATGGACGAGCACCGTCTGATCCGCCATCCCTATGGCGACCACGCTGGCTACGCCCGGATGATCGACCCCGCCTACGAGGCCTGGGAAGAGATGTGGCGCGACCTCGGCCAGCGTTTGCATGCCCCGACCGGTACCCTCGCGCTGACTGGCAACGGCGCCGACTGGGCGGATCGCTCGGCCGCGAGCCTCGCCGCCATCGGCCGGCCGATGACCGAGCTATCGATCGCCGATCTGCCGCAACGCTTCCCTATGATCGACGCCAAGGGCGTCGAGCGCGCCTGGTGGATCGATACCGGCGGTGAGCTGTTCGCTCAGGATATCGTCACGGCGCTGGTGCGCCATCTCGAGCAACGAACGAACGTGCGCCTACATGCCTCGACGCCGGTTCGCGCGGTCGATGTCGAGCATGGTCGAATCGTGACCCAGAGCGGCGCCACGCACGCCGCAGATGTCGTGATCGTCGCCGCGGGCGCATGGGTCGACCGGCTGCTGCCGTCGGAACGCGGCCGCCTGGTGCCGTCCCGGCAAGTTGTCGTCTACTTCAGGCAGCCGGAAGAGGCCCGGGCGGCCTGGTCGAAGGGGCCGATGATCATCGACAAGACCGGTGAGGTCGGGCTCTATCTCGTACCGCCGATGCAGGGTCGCGGCATGAAGGTCGGCGACCATGAATTCAGTCGTCGCGGCGATCCGGACATGGCGCGCGAGGCCGACGCGGGCGAAATGGCGCCGCTGCTGGCACGCTGCCGCCAGTTGCTGCGCGGTTTCGATGCCTGGCAGATCGATCGCCTGAAGGTCTGTTTCTACACCGTCACCGAAGACGAACGTTTCGTCGTCGAAAAGCGCGGCGCCAGAGGCTGGGTGATGTCGCCCTGCTCGGGCCACGGGTTCAAGTTCGGTGCCCTGATGGGCCGCGAACTCGCGCGCACGATTATCGACGTTCGCGACGCAGAAGCTCACGCCCGCTGGGCCGCCGGTCTGGAAGCGCAAGCGCCGACCTGACAAACTACGACGCAAGACAGGGAGAAGAATCAGGATGGCAACCCGCAAGAAGCGCGGCGGCGCGACGCCGAAGCGGCCCACCGGCATGCGCCAGGGGCTGGCGACCTACGGCGATGCCGGCTTCTCGTTGTTCCTGCGCAAGGCCTTCCTCAAGGCGGGCGGCTATACCGACGACGCCCTCGATCGGCCGATTGTCGGCATCACCAACACCTTCAGCGACTACAATCCCTGCCACGGAAACGTGCCCGACCTGATCGAGGCGGTGAAGCGCGGCGTCATGCTGGCCGGCGCGATGCCCATGGTCTTCCCGACCGTGTCGATCCACGAGAGCTTTTCGCATCCGACCTCCATGTTCCTGCGCAACCTGATGGCGATGGACACCGAGGAAATGGTCCGTGCTCAGCCGATGGACTCCGTCGTGCTGATTGGCGGTTGCGACAAGACCTTGCCAGCCCAACTGATGGCCGCCGCCTCGGTCGACCGTCCAGCGGTGGTGCTGCCGGTTGGGCCGATGCTGGTCGGCCACTTCAAGGGGGAGGTGCTGGGCGCCTGCACCGATTGCCGGCGCCTGTGGGGACAGTTCCGCGCCGGCACCTTCAGCCAGGAAGATATCGACAAGGTGAGCGAGCGCCTCGCGCCCACCAAGGGCACCTGCATGGTCATGGGAACCGCCAGCACCATGGGCTGCATCGTCGAAACGCTCGGAATGGGTCTGCCCGGCTCGGGTTCGATTCCCGCCACACACTCCGACCGTCTGCGTGTCGCGGAGGCGACCGGCAAGCTCGCAGCGGAGATGGCGGTCAAGCAGGGCCCCAAACCCAGCGAGATCATGACGCGTGCCGCAATCCGCAACGCCCTCACCGTCCTGCAGGCGATCGGCGGCTCGACCAACGTACTGGTTCATCTCACCGCGGTCGCGCGCCGGCTTGGCATCGAGATTGAGCTGGAGGAATTCGATGCGATCGGAAGAAAGGTGCCGGTGCTGGTCGATCTGAAGCCGTCCGGCGATCACTACATGGAGCATTTCCACTGGGCCGGCGGCAATTCGCGCCTGATGCGCGAAATCAGCACGCATCTCGATGTGAAATGCCGGACCGTCGCCGGCAAGACGATCAAGCAGGTGATCGAAGACGCCGAGATCGTGCCCAATCAGACGGTCATCCGCACGCCGAAGAACCCGATCAAGGCGACCGGTGGCATGGCTGTGCTGCGCGGCAACCTCGCGCCGCGGGGCGCCGTCATCAAGCATGCCGCGGCGACCCCTGCCCTGCTCACCCACACCGGCCGCGCCGTGGTCTTCGACTCGCTGGAGGATCTTGCCGCACGAGGCGACGATCCCACCCTGGACGTCAAGGCCGATGACATCCTGGTATTGCGCAACGCCGGACCGAAGGGCGCGCCCGGCATGCCGGAGGCTGGCTCCTTTCCGATTCCGATGAAGCTCGCGCGCGCCGGCGTGAAGGACATGATCCGAATCTCCGACGCCCGTATGAGCGGCACGGCATTCGGCACTATCGTGCTGCACGTTGCACCGGAGTCCGCCGTTGGCGGGCCGCTTGCCCTGGTGAAGACCGGCGACCGCATCACCCTCGACGTTCCCAAGCGCCGGCTCGAGCTTCTGGTGAGCGACAAGGAACTGGCCGCGCGGCGCAAGGCGTGGAAGGCGCCGCCGCCGCATCCCGGTAGCGATCGCGGCTATACCGGGCTGTTCCACAGCAGCGTCTTGCAGGCGGACGAAGGCGTAGACTTCGATTTCCTCGGCCCCGCAAAGACTGGGCCGACGACGGCCCGGAGCGCCAAAGCCGCGCGAGCGACGACCAAGTGAACGCACCGGCTCTTCCACGCATCTCGGTCGTCGTTACCTGTTACAACTGCCGGGACTACATCGGCGACGCCATCCGCTCGGTGGCGCGGCAGACGGTGCGCGACTTCGAGTGCGTGATCGTCGACGACTGTTCGACAGACGACTCGGTGGCAGCCATCGAGGCCACCCTGGACGAACTACGCGACGTACGCTTCCGTCTGGTGCGGCTGGAAAAGAACGTCGGCCAGACCGGCGCGACGCGTCAGGGGCTCAAGCAGACCGGGGCCCCCTTTGTCTGCTTCCTCGATTCCGATGACCTATGGAACGAGGACTTCCTCGAGCGCCATCTCGCCGCCCACATGAACGAGACCTATGCGGTGGGCTTCACGGCCTGCAACGCACGACTGATCGACGGCGAAGGCACGTTGATCGCGGGTACGGTCTACTGGTTCGGCCATGACCGTGCGCAGGTCGATCGTGACAAGGCATTCCTGCCGATCGATCCGGCGCGCGTGCCGAACATCGAGCCCGGCCCGAACGGGAGCAAGATCGCCAAATGGCAAAGCCGTGCCCCTTACCGGCTCTATACGAAGCGCGCCGTCCACTGGGTTTGGGTCAGCACCTCGTCGATGATGTTCCGGCGATCGCTGATCGACCTGGTTTTCCCGGACAACGACGAAACCTTCCGACTGCACATGGACTTCTACATTGTCGTCATGGCGCAGATGGTTGCAGGTTCACTGCTGATAGATGACGCCCTCTACTCCTATCGCCTGCACGGCCGAAATTTCGCGGCCAACAACCCGGTCCTGGGCGGACGCCTGCATCTGTCCGGTCGCAATTGGGCCGACACTTATCGGGAGATGCTCGACCGCATGCTGACGGCGATGGTTCGCGACCAGGAGCGCTTCGTCGCTGCCCTGGGTGCCCGCCAGTACCGCCGCATGCTGCTGTGCATGCGCGCCGCGCGGGCCCCTTGGCCGATTTCGTGGCTTCTCATCGGCTGCAGTTGGCTACTTTAGGCGCCTGTTCTGGAAATCGTAGCGGCGGCCCAACGACGTCCCGGGTTGTCGGCTCTTGGGGCCTATCCTTGTTGTTCACAGGTGCAAAGCCGGGCGAACCCCAGCCGCGGGGCAAACAGGCCGAAGGCGCCAGTTCGGCCAACGTCACACGAAGACCCAGAACGGCGTCCAGCGGTTCAACGCTATAAGCGCCTTCTCTGCCCAATGTTAGCGGGAGGCACCTCCTCCATTGCGCCCAAAGTTACAGACGATATGCTGCACGTGTCGCGCAACAGACGAAACACGATCCCCATATGTGCTCAGCGGGCGCGCCTGTATCTTGGGGATGCAGGGAGGCGTTGCGGTTGAACTTTCAGATGTACTGCAGTCTCGTATGTGCGAGTTTGCTTGCGCTTGCCTGCTCGTTGCCTTTCGGCACATCTGCGGACGCGCAGTCCCGCCCGGCAACAGCGGTGGCGCAGTCGCCTGCGGATAACGCTGCCTTCAAGGCGGCCTTCGAGGAGACGTTGCGCAAGCCGAACGACCCCACTGTCCTGCTGCGCTATGCCGAGCTCGCGGTGAAGATCGGAGATCTCGAGGCAGCGATCTCGGCACTCGAGCGCCTGCTGCTGATCGATGCCGATCAGCCTCGGGTCAATCTCGAACTTGGCGTGCTCTACTACAGACTCGGTTCCTATGAGGCCGCTCGTGGCTACCTGAAGAGCGCGCGGACCTCGGCCAAGGCTACGCCCGAGCTCAAGGCGCGCGCCGAGCAGGTGCTGGCCGATGTCGACGACAAGACGAACAAGACCGACTGGAGCGGCGACTTCATGTTCGGCCTGCGCTATTCGACCAACGCCAACAGCGGCCCCTCCGGCGCCATCCGATCGTTCGGAGCCACCACGGTACCGACGCCCAACGTGACCAGCCGGCCCGACTTCAACGTGCTCGGTGCGGCGGCGCTCCGCAATCGCTACGACCTCGGCACCCAGGACAACGCGACCCTGGAGTCGGACTTTACATACTACGGCTCGCGCCAGTTCCAGGTCACCGACGCCAACGTCATGCTCGCGGAAGTGACCTCCGGACCGCGCAGCCGTCCGTTCGACGGCTGGGCCGACGACGTTTCCGTGAAGCCGTTCGTGACCGGACGCTATCTCGCCGTTCACGACTATACGACCTATTGGGCCTGGGGTACCGGCATCGAGGTGACCTCACCGCTTGCCGCCAATTCGCTGGTTGCGTTCACCATGCTCGCCCGCCGGCGAGAATTCATGAACAACCCCGATGTACCCAACAACTCCAACAGCTCGGGCAACGAGATCGCGCCCGCTCTGGAGTTCCGCGCCGACATTACGCCTGCGGTCTCGGCGACATTCAGCACCAACGTCACGCGCTATATCGCCATGATCGCGTCGGAATCCTATACCGAATTCGGCGCCAACGCCGCGCTATCCTGGCGTTTCGTCGATCCGCTCGGCATCAACGGGCGCAACTGGATCGCAACCTGGAACGTTGGCATCGCTCGAGCGGCCTATGACGCTCCCGACCCCTCGGTCGACCCCAGCATTCCGCGCATGCAGAACGATCTTTACCTCGGCTTCACCCTGGGTGTGCCGCTGGACGAGCGCCTCACTTTCGTCACGCAGGCGGGCTACGCGCGTCGAGATTCGGATATCAGCAACTACGCCTACGAAGCCTTCACCGTCCTGACGGCGGTGAGTTGGCGCTTCTAGAAAACGGAGGCCTCCATGGCTCGATCCTGTTCCGTATCA
>CAWUOG010000040.1:0-15159 GCA_963923875.1 uncultured Alphaproteobacteria bacterium | reverse complement strand
TCAAGCTGCGACCGCTGTTCTGGCCGACCGTGATCTCGCTACCCATCCTCGTTTTTTCGCTCGCGCTGGGTGCCTGGCAGATGGAGCGGCGCGAATGGAAGCGCGACATCCTCGACCGTATCGCGCACAACCAGGCGGCGCCTGCGGTCGCGTTAGGCGACCTGATCAAGGCCGACCCTTTGCTGCACGAGTACGGCAGGGTGCGGGTCGCCGGGACCTTCCTGCACGACAGGGAGTTCCACCTCGCCGCCCGCAGCCTCAGGAACAAGGTCGGGATGCAGATCGTGACGCCGCTCAGACTCGACGACGGTCGCATCGTCCTGTTCGACCGCGGCTGGGTGCCGTCGGAACAGAAGGAAGGCGCGAGTCGGGCCGCGGGCCAGCTCGCCGGCAGGGTCGAACTCACCGGCGTGGTGCGGCGCAGCCAGATCCAGCGCCAGTTCGCGCCCGACAACGTCCCGGACAAGAACGTGTGGTTCCATGTCGACGTGCCGCTGATGCGCAAGCTCGCGGGCGGTGCGCCCGATCCGCGGCTCGACGTGTTCTTCCTCGAGGCCGACGCCACGCCAAATCCGGGCGGGGTGCCGATCGGCGGACAGACCCGCCTCGATATTCCCAACGACCATTTGCAGTATGCCATCACCTGGTTCGCGATCGCGCTCGCGCTGGCCGGGGTCTATCTCGCCTATCACTGGGAGAACGGCCGTCTGACCGTGAACGGTCGCACCAAGGCGGCGAAATGAGCGTGCCCGCGACCGCCAACGACGCCTACGCCGAGCTGGAGAAGCGTTTTGCGCGCATGAGCGCGGTCAATCGCGCCGGGGCCATCCTGAACTGGGATCGCTCGACCATGATGCCGGCGGGTGCCAGCGAGGATCGGGCCGACCAGCTCGCGACGCTGAACGTCGTGGCGCACGAGATGATCGTGGCGCCTGACATGCCCGACCTGCTGGCGCGGGCGGAGGAGGCAAGTCGCGAACTGGATTCCTGGCGCAGCGCCAATCTCCGCGAGATGCGCCATGCCTGGATCCACGCCAGCGCTCTGCCGGGCGCCCTGGTCGAGGCGCGTACGCGGGCGTCGTCGGCTTGCGAGATGGTGTGGCGCGAGGCCAGGAAGAACGCCGACTTCAAGTCGCTGCTCCCGAGCTTCACCGAAGTGCTGAAGGTGACGATCGAAGTCGGACAGGCCAAGTCTGCCGCGCTCGGCGTGCCTCTCTACGATGCGCTGCTCGACGAATACGAGCCGGGCGGCCGCTCGGTGCGGATCGATGCGCTGTTCGCCGAACTCAAGTCCTTTCTGCCCGACCTGCTCGCGAAGGTGCTCGATCGCCAGGCCAGCCGGGCCGAGCCGCTGCCGCTCGACGGTCCGTTTTCGGTCGATGCCCAGCGCGGGCTTGGCACCGAAATGGCGCGCACGCTGGGCTTCGACTTCCACAACGGCCGCCTCGATGTCTCGGCGCATCCTTTCACCGGCGGCACGCCGGACGACGTGCGCATCACCACGCGCTACGACGAGAAGGATTTCGCGCGCGCCCTGATGGGCGTTCTGCACGAGACCGGCCACGCGCTATACGAGGCGGGCCTGCCGCGCGACTGGCGCCGCCAGCCGGTCGGTCTGGCGCGCGGCATGGTGCTGCACGAGAGCCAGTCGCTGTTGATGGAGATGCAGGCCTGTCGTAGCCGCGCCTTCGTCGACTTTGCCGCCCCGCGCATGCGCGCGGCCTTCGGCAGGAGCGGCCCGGCCTGGACGGCCGACAACATCCATTGCGTCTACACGCGCGTCGCACCCGGCTTCATCCGCGTCGATGCCGACGAGGTCACTTATCCGCTGCACATCATGCTGCGTTACCGGCTGGAGCGCGCCGTGCTGGTCGGCGATCTCAGGCTCGCCGACCTGCCCGGGGCGTGGAACGACGGCATGAAGGAATTGCTCGGCATCGTCCCGCCCGACGACTCGCTGGGCTGCCTGCAGGACATTCATTGGCCCGACGGCGCCTGGGGCTATTTCCCGACCTACACCATGGGCGCCCTGGCGGCGGCCCAGCTCTTTGCCGCCGCCCGAAATGCGGTTTCCGGCCTGATGGAGGCCATCGGAAGGGGCGATTTCGCCCCGCTGCTGGGCTGGCTGCGCACCCATGTTCACGGTCAGGGGTCGATCGGCGGGACCGACTGTATCCTGACCCAGGCGACCGGCGGCCCGCTTGGCGTCGGGGCCTTCAAGGCACATCTGGAAAGCCGCTATCTGTCGGCGTAAGAGGGGGCATGCTCGACCTGCGTCCCAACTGCGAGTGCTGCGACAAGGACCTGCCCAACGGCGCTCCTGACGCGCTGATCTGCACCTTCGAGTGCACGTTCTGCGCGGAGTGCGCGCGAACTCGTCTGGGCGGCGCATGCCCGAATTGCGGTGGGGATCTCGTGAAGCGTCCGACGCGTCCGGATCGGATGCTTGCCAAGTACCCCGCCTCGACCAAACGAGTCCGGAAAGACCACGCCGCCTGCAAGCAGGTCGCGTAAGTCGGAGTTCTTCCTGTGCAGTTCATCAGTACGCGCCACGGTTCGCAGGGCACACCTGCGCCGCTCGGCTTCGAGGACATCATGCTGGCGGGCCTCGCCCGCGACGGCGGCCTTTATCTGCCGGCCGAATGGCCGCACTTTTCCAAGGCCGAGATCGCCGCCATGCGCGGCCTGTCCTATGTCGACCTTGCCTATGTCGTCATGCGGCCGTTCGTCGGCAATGCGTTCGACGAGGCGACTTTCCGCCGGTTGATCCGCGAGGCCTATGCCTCGTTCGACGCGCCGGACGTCCTGCCGCTGAAGCCGCTGGGCGCCGCTACCTCGCAAGATGCCGGGATGCACCTGTTGGAGCTGTTTCACGGCCCGACCCTGGCGTTCAAGGACGTGGCGCTTCAGCTGCTCGGTCGCATGCTCGACCACTCGCTGCAGCGCAAGGGCCAGCACGCCACGATCGTGGGGGCCACGTCGGGCGACACCGGCTCGGCAGCCGAGGAGGCGGTGCGCGACCGCAGGAGCATCGACATCTTCATGCTCTTCCCCCGCGGCCGCGTCAGCGAAGTGCAGCGCCGTCAGATGACGACGATCACGGCGCCCAACGTGCACAACATCGCCGTCCAGGGCACGTTCGACGATTGCCAGGACCTCGCCAAGGCCTGCTTCAACGATCTTGCCTTCCGCGACCGCCATGCGCTTACCGCGGTGAATTCGATCAATTTCGCCCGCGTGATGGCGCAGATCGTCTACTACTTCTGGGCCGCCGTGAAACTCGGCGCGCCCGATCGTCCGGTCGCCTTCTCCGTAGCGAGCGGCAATTTCGGCAACGTCTATGCGGGCTATGGCGCGCGCCAGATGGGGTTGCCGGTGTCGCACTTCGTGGTCGCAACCAATGCCAACGACATCCTGGCGCGCTTCTTCGCCAGCGGCGCCATGACCATGTCGGAGGTCGTGCCGACCTACAGTCCGAGCATGGACATCCAGATCTCGAGCAATTTCGAGCGGCTGCTGTTCGACCTCTACGGTCGCGACGGCAAGGCGCTGGCCGAGGCCATGACGAGCTTCCGCAAGACCGGCACGCTCGAGGTCGGCGCCAACGCACTGGGGGGCGTACGCGAGCTGTTCGACGCCGGACGCCTGGACGACGAGGGCACGCTGAAGGCGATCGCCGATTGCAAAGCGCGCTTCGGCGAGACGCTCGATCCTCATTCCGCCGTCGGTTACGAGGTCGCCCGGCACCATCGCCGCGACAAATCCGTGCCCATGGTCGTACTGGCGACCGCCCATCCGGCCAAGTTCCCCGACGCGGTCGAGAAGGCGGTCGGCGTCCGGCCGGCGCTTCCGGCGCGTTTGGCCAATCTTCTGGACCGCACCGAACGGGTCGAGGGTTTGGCCAACGACGCAGCCGCGCTGAAGGCGATGATCGACGAGCGCATGGCGGCACTTCGCCAGCCGCGTGCGGTCCGGCGCTAGGAGCGGAATCATGAGCGAAGTCCGCGTCACGACCCTGTCGAACGGCCTGCGTATCGCGGTCGATCCCATGCCGGAGGTCGAATCGGCCTCGCTCGGCATCTGGGTCGCCTGCGGCACGCGTCACGAGAGCGCCGAGCTCAACGGCATGGCCCACATGCTTGAGCATATGGCCTTCAAGGGCACGCGCACCCGCAGTGCGCGCGCCATCGCCGAGGACATCGAGAATGTCGGCGGCAGCCTGAACGCCTATACCGGCCGCGAGATCACCGCCTACCACGCCTCCGTCCTCAAGGAAGATGTCGGGCTGGGGCTGGAGATGATCGCCGACATCCTGCGCAATTCCGTGTTCGATCCCGACGAGCTGCAGCGCGAGCGCGGCGTCATCCTGCAGGAGATCGGCCAGGCACTCGACACGCCGGACGACCTGATCTTCGACCGCTTCCAGTCGACCGCACTGCCTGGCCAGCCGCTCGGCCGGCCGGTGCTCGGCACCGCCGAATCGGTCGAGACGATCGGCCGTGACGATCTCTTCGCCTTCCTCGCCCGTCACTACACGGCTTCGAACATGGTGCTGTCGGCCGCGGGCCGGGTGGAGCATGACCGGATCGTCGAGTTGGCCGACAAGTACTTCGGCTCGGTGCCGCGCACCCCGGCGAACGCCGAGGCGCCGGCCCCGCTCGCCTATGTCGGCGGCGACGGCCGCGAGACGCGCACGCTCGAGCAGGCCCATCTGCTGCTCGGCTGCCAGGGCATCGGCTATCGCGATGCCGACTATTACGCCATGGCGGTCTACGCGACGCTGTTCGGCGGCGGCATGTCTTCGCGCCTGTTCCAGCGCATCCGTGAGGACCGTGGCCTGGTCTACGGAATCCACTGCTTCAACGCCGCCTATGCCGACGGTGGTCTTTTCGGCATCTATGCCGGCACCGGCGAGGACGACCTCGGCGAACTGGTCCCCGCGGTGTGCACCGAGTTCGTCGGCGTCGCCGACACGATCACCGAGGCCGAGCTGGTACGGGCGCGCAACCAGATCAAGGCCGGCACGCTGATGGCACTCGAGTCCAGCGGCTCGCGCTGCGAGCAGGCGGCCCGGCACCTGCTGATCCACAATCGCCCGATTCCCTACGAGGAGATCGTAGCCAAGATCGAGGCCGTCGACGCCGCCGCCGTCCGCCGCGTCGCCCGCCGCCTCCTGGAAGGCGACCTCACCTTGGCGGCACTGGGGCCGATCGACGGACTGGAATCGCTCGACAAGATCGCGTCACGCCTGGCGGCTTAAAGCGGAACGCAGGCAGGTGATGCTCCGGACTGGGGGCGCATCACAGGAGCGGCGCACCCCAATCACAAAAAAAGGCGGGCTCTCGGCCCGCCTTCTTCGTCACACTTGGTGACTGGCTATTTCTTATCGGCTGCGGCCGGCACCGTGGTGGTGTGCCGGGCCATGCTGATCACGCCCTGCTGCACTTCCGGCGCCGTGGCCTTGTTGCGCGGCGGCACGCCGACACCGGCGCGCTCGTGCACCGTCTTCACTTCGGTGCTGTGCCGGATCAGGTGATAGCGCAACGCGGTGTAGAGATTCACCGGGAACGGCATGTTGGCGTCGAAATCGATGATCAGCACGACGCGGGTCTGGTCGGTCTGGTTCTTCACCCAGTGCTCGCGTGTGTCGTCGAATACCAGCGGCCTGCCGACTTCCCAGTAGAAATGATGGCCGCCGATCTCGATCCAGCACTTTTCCGGCTCGTCCGGCACGATCAGCGGATAGTGGAAGCGGATGACGCCCGCCGCGGAACCGCGATGCGGGGTGATCTCGGCGAAGCCGTGCAGGATGCTGAACAGGGCGGTGTGCACGCCCGGGATACGCTGGATCGCCTCGTAGGTGTCGGGCACCGCGGCGGTGTTCTCCTTCACCTCGTGGCCCCAGATCTTCATCAGGAAGGTACGCCAGGCACGGCCGGGGACGTAGAGGTCGCGCGGATGGACCTCGTGAAGGGCCGGGATGTCCTCGTGGTGGCTCAGGAGATACTTCAGGTCGGCCATGATCTTGTCATGGCTCTTGCGCAGCTCGGTCAGGACCGGGAACATCTTGATCGCCTCGTCGCCGGCCAGCGGAAGCTTGGGCATCCGGCGCAGGATCATGTCCGACATCTTGAGATTGAAGTTCTCGATCGGCTCCTGCGGCACCCAAATGTTCTTGGTCAGGTAGAAGCGGCCCTTTTGGCCGATGTTCGAATTCTCGGTTTCCATGGCGAGGGTCCTGGGTACTCCGATTTGAGGGTGCAAATTGCGGCGGACAGCCCGGCTTTGCAAGGTGGCCAATGACTCGGCAGGCGCGGCGAGCCGCCTCAATCTCCTACGTCAACCCTCGGAAAACATGTCACAATTCAGCGTTTACGGTAAGATACCCCGAGATGTTTCGTTTCGCCGACGTTCCGCTGTCCCTGTCGAGTATGACCCGGATTCCGGGCCGGCGGGTCTATTTGCGTGCGCCGACGATGGAAGATTGGCCCGAATGGGCCGAATTGCGCGCGCGCAGCCGGGCCTTCCTGACGCCCTGGGAGCCGACCTGGCCGGACGATTCGCTGGCCCGCGACCACTATCGCCGGCGTCTCCGCCAGCAGGTCCGCGAATGGCGGGCGGGTGAGGCCTACGGGTTGTTCATTTTCCTCAACGACCGGCGTCGCCTGGTCGGCGGCATCAATCTCAGCAACGTGCGCCGCGGCGTCGCCCAGACCGCGTCGGTCGGCTACTGGATGGGCCAGCCTTTCGCCGGCCAGGGGCTGATGACCGACGCGCTACGCGCCATCCTGCCGTTCGTCTTCGACGAGCTGCGGCTGCACCGGCTGGAAGCCGCCTGCCTGCCGCACAACCAGCCGTCCCGGTCGGTGCTGACCAAGGTCGGCTTTCGCGAGGAGGGGCTGGCCCGGCAATACCTTAGAATCAACGGCCAGTGGGCAGACCATCTATTGTTCGCGCTGTTGCGCGCGGACTACGACATCATGCTGCGATCGGCACGCTAGAGCGCATTCCGTTCAGCTGGAGTCAGCTGAACGGAATGCGTCAGTCAATGTTGTGGAGGAAGCAGTGCGTTTCCGATCAAATGGAACCGTTTACGGTTCCATTTGATCGGAAGCCGCTCTAGACGCCGCAAGCGGAGCGAATTGGGGGAAACGAGCGATGCGCAATCTCACGCCGACGTCGATCACGAAAGCTTTTGAAAAATACGCCAAGAAGGCGCCCAGCAAGCGCACACGCCAGCTCATGGTGAGTCTCGCCAGCCACCTGCACAAGTTCGTGCGCGAGAACAAGGTGACCCAGGCGGAGTGGCTGGCCGGTATCGACGCGCTGACCCGCGCCACACGGTTCACCGACGACAAGCGCAATGAATACATCCTGTTCTCCGACCTGCTCGGCGTCTCCTCGCTGGTCGACATGGTCAACGCGCGCAAGGGCGGAACGCCTTCGTCGGTGCTGGGACCGTTCCTGATCGAAGGCGCCCCCGAGATCCGCAATGGTGGCGATCTCTGGAAGGGCCAGGTCGGCGAGCCGCTGGTGGTGATCGGCAGGATCGTCGACCACAAGGGCAAGCCGGCCAAGGGCACGATGCTGCAGCTGTGGCAAAACTCCGGCAACGGCCTCTATTCGCAGCAGGATGCGCAGCAGTCGCCGACCAACTATCACGCCCGCATGAAGATCGCCGACGACGGCTCCTTCTGCTACTCGACCGTGCGGCCGGTCGCATACACCGTGCCCGACGACGGCCCCGCCGGCGACATGCTGCGCGCCCTCGGCCGCGAGGCCTGGCGGCCGGCGCACCTTCACATGATCATCAATCCGCCGGGCCGCCAGCCGCTGATCACCGAGTTCTTCCCCAAGGACGACAAGTATCTCGACCGCGACGCCGTGTTCGGCGTTCGCGCCCCGCTGGTTCTGCCGTTCAAGAAGGTCAAGGATCGCAAGGCCCTGCCGGCCAACCTCGCGGCGCGCGACACGCTGCCGATGCCGGTGTGGACCGCCAGGCTGGACCTGAAGCTGCCGGCATAGGCTCCGGGCCGCGGCGCTATCTGCCCTTCAGGAATTCCGTGACCAGCGGCGACCAGATCCTGGCGCCGCTGTCGCTGCCGGCAAGCGCATGGCCGTCCCGGCCGAACGGACCCAGCGCCCGGTGGGTGACGTTGCCGCCGGCGGCGCGGTAGGCGTCCACCATGCGCTGGACGAGCGCAGGGCTGAAGAACGAGTCGTTCTCGGTCGTGATCCAGAGCAGCGGCACGCGCGCGGTCGAACCGTACTTGGCCGCGGCCTTCACCAGAAGGTCCGGCGCGCAAACTCCGCCCGGAAGCGCCTGGTGGCCGGCGCGCCCGCCCGCAAAATCGATCATCGCCGGCACGCCCGCCGGATTGCGGCTGGACAATGCCAGCGTTCCCCAGCCGCCGGCCGACTGTCCGACGACGACCGTGCGGTCGGCGGCGACGAAGGGTTGCTCGCGCATGTAGTCGATGGTTGCCTGGATGTCGGATGCAGTCGCGAGGCCCGCGCCGACGAAGTCAGGGGTGTCGCAGCGGCCATAGTCTTCCGCCCAGCGCCCGCCGGTGGCGCCGTAGCCGCGCCGCAGTGGCAGCACCACGACGTATCCGTAGGACACGAAGTAGGTCGCGAGCGCCGTGAACTGAGGACGCTTCATCGTCGGGCGCATCGCCGAATTGTCGGGCGAGCCGTGATTGATCACGGCCAGGGGCGCGCGCCCATCGCCGGGGGGCCGGAAAACCGTGGCAATCATCAGGGGCGACCCGCCGGCGGCGGGAATGCGCCACTCCTGCTCGCGCATCTTGCTGCCTTCCGCGCCCTGCAGACCGGGGGACTGCGCGAACGCCGGCTGGACCGCGGTCGGCAGTGCCGCCAGGAACGCGATGAGAAGCCGATGCAGCACGCAGGCTACCGGCCGCTGCGCCGGGCCGGCTTGCCGCGCGAGCCCGAGCCGGTACGCACGCCGCGGAACACGCGGCTGTTCTGCATCTTGCCGAGATGGACGCCGACATTGGCCGAGGCCGCCTGCCCGGGCAGTTCCAATTCGTTGGCTTCGAGGCGCCTGATCTCGTCGCGGATGCGCGCGGCGTCCTCGAAGTCGAGGTTGGCCGCGGCGTCGCGCATGCGCTTCTCCAGTTCGGCGATGTGCGTCCGCAGATTGTGGCCGACCAGGTGCACGTCGCCCGACACGCCGGTGTCGACCGTGTAGTGATCGCGCTCGGCGGTCGATTGCAGGATCTCGGCGATGTTCTTCTTCACCGAAGCGGGCGTGATGCCGTGCTCCTTGTTGTAGGCGATCTGTTTGGCCCGGCGGCGTTCGGTCTCGCTGATCGCGTACTTGATCGAATCGGTCTGCTTGTCGGCATAGAGGATGACACGGCCTTCGACATTGCGCGCGGCGCGGCCGATCGTCTGCACCAGCGACGTCGGCGACCGCAGGAAGCCCTCCTTGTCGGCATCGAGGATCGCGACCAGCGCGCATTCCGGAATGTCGAGGCCTTCGCGAAGCAGGTTGATGCCGACCAGCACATCGAACGAACCGAGCCGGAGGTCGCGGATGATCTCGATACGCTCCAGCGTGTCGATGTCGGAATGCAGGTAGCGGCAGCGGATGCCGGCCTCGTGGAGATACTCCACCAGATCCTCGGCCATGCGCTTGGTCAGCACCGTGACCAGTACGCGCTGGGCCTTCTTCGCGCAGTCCTTGCACTCGGCGATGAGGTCGTCGACCTGCTTCTCGACCGGCCGGATGATCACCGTCGGATCGATCAGGCCGGTCGGCCGGATCACCTGCTCGACGAAGATGCCCTGCGTGCGCTCCATCTCCCACGGGCCGGGCGTGGCGCTGACGAAGGTGGTCTGAGGCCTGAGCGTGTCCCATTCCTCGAACTTGAGCGGCCGGTTGTCGATCGCCGAGGGCAGGCGGAAGCCGAACTCCGCCAGGACGCTCTTGCGGTTGAAGTCGCCGCGGAACATGCCGCCGATCTGCGGCACGGTGACGTGGCTCTCGTCGACGATCAGCAGCGAGTTGTCGGGGAAGTATTCGAACAGGGTCGGCGGCGGCTCGCCGGGATTGCGGCCGGTCAGGTAGCGTGAATAGTTCTCGATGCCGGCGCACGCCCCGGTCGTCTCCAGCATCTCGATGTCGAACAGCGTACGTTGCTCCAGCCGCTGCGCCTCGAGCAGGCGGCCGGCGCGGTTGAACTCGGCCAGCCGCTGCTTGAGATCGGTTTTGATCTGGTCGAGCGCCTTCTGCATGGTCGGTTTGGGCGTCACATAGTGGCTGTTGGCGTAGACCACGACGTCGCCGAGGCTGGCCGACTTGTCGCCGGTCAGCGGATCGAATTCGGTGATCGATTCGATCTCGTCGCCGAACAGTTCGAACCGCCAGGCCTTGTCCTCGTAGTGCGCCGGAAACAGGTCGACCGTATCGCCGCGCACCCGGAAGGTGCCGCGCTGGAAGGCATTGTCATTGCGCTTGTACTGTTGCTCGACGAAGCGTCGGAGCAGGGTGGTGCGATCGACCTTCTGGCCCTTGTGCAGTCGGAAGGTCATCGCCTGGTAATTTTCCAGCGGGCCGATGCCGTAGATGCACGACACCGACGCCACGATCACCACGTCGTCGCGTTCCATCAATGCGCGCGTCGCGGAGTGGCGCATGCGGTCGATCTGCTCGTTGATCGACGAATCCTTCTCGATGTAGGTGTCGGTGCGGGGCACGTAGGCTTCGGGCTGGTAATAGTCGTAATAGGAGACGAAGTACTCGACCGCATTCTCCGGAAAGAACGTCTTCATCTCGCCGTAGAGTTGCGCCGCCAGGGTCTTGTTGGGCGCCAGCACGAGCGCCGGCCGGTTCTGGCTCGCGATCACGTTGGCCATCGTGAAGGTCTTGCCCGAGCCGGTGACGCCGAGCAGCACCTGGTCCTTTTCGCCGCCTTTGACGCCCTCGATCAGCTGCCGTATCGCCTGCGGCTGGTCGCCGGCCGGCGTGTAGTCCGAGACGAGCTTGAACGGCGAACTCGCTCGGTCCAGCACCGGCCGCCGCTGGATATACGGCATATGCAGCGGTATCGCCGAAACGGCCAAATTCTTCGAGGGCATGGCCGGCATTATATGATGGTCGGGATCGACGCCGACAATGGTAGTTCTTCCATCGTCCTGGGCCGCAGGCGAAAGACATGACGCCGGCGCAAGGGGCGCTGTATCCATTGCCAGTTCCTCCGCCGCGCTCAGGATGACATCTCCACGATGCCCGATTTCCTCGCTCTTCCCTTCCTGATCGCCGCCGCCGTTTCGGTCGTCGCCGGCATGGTGCGCGGCTTCGCGGGATTCGGCGCGGCGATGCTGATGACTCCCGTCTTTTCCGCCCTCTACGGGCCGGCGGTCGGCGTGGCGCTCTGCCTGCTGCTGGAGATCGCCGTCGCCCTGCCGCTGCTGCCCAGGGCCGTGCGCTATGTCGATTGGCGCCGCATCGGCGTGATCCTGGCAGCCGCGATCGTCGGTGCCCCGCTCGGCAATCTCCTGCTGACCCAGATCGCGCCGGAGCCGATGCGCTGGGGAATATCGGCCATCGTGCTGGCGGCCGTGGCCATGCTGGCGAGCGGCTGGCGCTACCATGGACAGCCTCATATCGCGGCCACGCTGACAGCCGGTGTCAGCAGCGGGTTTCTCAATGGCCTGTCGGGCATGGCCGGACCGCCGATCGTGTTCTACTACCTCGCCGGTACCGAATCGGTGACGCAGGTGCGCGCCAACCTGACGACCTATTTCATCTTCGCCGATCTCGCCGCCCTCGCGGTGTTCGGGGCACGTGGCCTGATCGGCTGGCCGACCCTGGTCGAGGGCGCCTTCCTCGCGCCGGCGGTGGTGCTGGGCGGCCTGCTGGGCGAGCGGCTGTTTCCGCTGGCCAGCGAGAAATTTTATCGACGCCTGTCGCTTTGCCTTCTTGTTGCCGTGGCGATCGGCTCCTTGATCCTGTAATCGCCAGCCTGTAGCGGAGGATCATGAGCATCTGGGCCCGCATCACGGACGCCGTCACCCGCCTCGCCCAGGGCGAATCGCTGGCGTCGCTGCTCGGCCTCGGCGCGGCGCCGGGCGAGGACGGCAGCCATCCCGGCACGCGCCAGATCGCCTTCACCATCGGCGTGATCGCGCTCGGCGCGAAGATGGCCAAGGTCGACGGCGAGGTGACGCGCGACGAGGTCGACGCGTTCCGCTCGTTCTTCCACGTGCCGCCGGGCGAGGAGCGCAACGTCGAGCGCTTCTTCGATCTCGCCAAGCGCGACGCCGCGGGCTTCGAGACCTACGCCCGCCAGGTCGCGGCGCTGTTCCCCGATTCGCCGGACGTTCTCGAGCACGTGCTCGATGGCCTGTTCGACATCGCCCAGGCGGACGGCAAGATCGCCCCAGCGGAGGCCGAATACCTCTCGAAGGTGGCGGCGATTTTCGGGCTGAGTTCGGCGCGGGTCGAGCGAGCCAAGGCCGCTGTGCTTGGCCAGGCCGAGTGCGAGCCCTGCATCGTGCTGGGCATCGATCCGCTGGCCACCGACGAGCAGATCCGCGACGCCTGGCTGCGCCAGGTGAGGGCGCATCATCCTGATCGGCTGATGGCGCAAGGCCTGCCTGAGGAGGCGATCAAGGTCGCCAACCGCAAGCTGGCGCTGATCAACGATGCCTATGATCGGCTGCGGCGCGAGCGCGGTCTGGTTCCGGCATGAAATCGGTCGCGTGACGCCGGTCGATCGTCCGTCGCCCAATCACGCGCTGCGGCCCGACGGTGCCGGCATCGACGTGCTGGTGCTGCACTACACCGAGCTGCCGCTCGAGGAATCGCTTCGGGTGCTTACCGACGCCACGCGGCCACTGCGCGTCAGCTCGCACTACGTGCTGGCCGAGGACGGTACGGTCTATCGGCTGGTGCCTGAGGACCGCGTTGCCTGGCACGCCGGCATTTCCTACTGGCGTGGGCGCGAGCGGCTGAACGAGACGTCGATCGGCATCGAGATCGTGAACCTCGACGGCGATCGGCACGACTACCCGCCGCAACAGGTGGCGGCGCTGATCGAATTGTGCCGTGGGATCATGGCGCGCCATCCCGGCATCGTGCCGCGCAACGTCGTCGGCCATTCCGACATCGCGCCGCAGCGCAAGGTCGATCCCGGCCGTCGGTTTCCCTGGGCGACGCTGGCGGCCGCGGGAATCGGGCTGTGGCCGCGCGCGGGGCGGCGGCCGATCGACGGCAAGATCCAGCCGGCCCTGCAGCGCTTCGGCTACGTGCCGCCGCTCGCCGTGCCACCGCGGGAAATCGTCAAGGCCTTCCAGCGCCACTACCGGCCGGCCCAGGTCGACGGCATGCCCGATGCCGAGACGCTCGGGCTGCTGGGCGATCTGCTCGATCAGGTGAAGAATGAGGTCTAGCTGCCGCCATGGAGCGGGCGGCCGCATGGTGGGGGTTCCCGGCGCGCGCGTCACGCCGCGCGACTCCGGCGGGATGTTTTTTTCGGGACGAGCATCGTCAGTCTGAAGTCCGGCCAGCCGGCGAGCGACAACGAGACCTGCTGATAGTGCAAGCGTCCCATCGTGGGGTGGTTGAATGCCCGTTCTCCGCCTTCGCGCGCCATCACGCCCTGGGTTGACCAGAACCGCCTGAACTCCCTGCTTTCGGCGCTCAGTTCGTCGATCAGTTGGCGCACTTCCGGATCGTCGAGGTAGCTCGTCGTGGCGGCTCTAAACTCCGCGACGACCCGCCGGGCGCGAACCTCCCAATCCTGGATGAGGGATCGCGCCTCGGGCCGCAGGAAGATGTAGCGCAACAGATTGGGCTCGCCGTCGGCATCCAGCCAGCCGGCGAACAGGCGGGCTGCCTTGCCGTTCCACCGGCGCGCACTCCAGCAGCGGTCGAGGACATAGGCGGGGCCTGCAATGGCGTCGACGCAGGAAAGCACGGCATCCGGAGGATCGTCGCCGGCTGGGGAGCGATCCGGGTCGCGCTTGCCGGCAAGCTCGAACAGATACGCCCGTTCGGCCCGCGACAGGCGAAGTCCCTGGGCTAGCCGGGCCAGCGCCGCTTCGGAGGCGGAGATGTCGCGCCCCTGCTCAATCCATGTGTACCAGGTGACGCTCAATCCGCAGATCTGGGCCACTTCTTCGCGGCGCAATCCCGGCGTGCGACGTCGCTGTCCGCTTCCGAAGCCATGCGCGGCGGGGGATTGGCGCTCCCTGAGGGCCCGCAGGAAGGCGCTGAGCGACTGCGCAGGCACGCTCCCGGAGTGCGGTTTCATGGTATCTTAGATACTAGCATAAAGAAGATCATTAAACTGGTATGAAAGCGGCGCTACCGTCGCCTCGGCTGCGTGCTTCACCACGAGCAGGGGGACGGACATGGGCAAGCAATTCGCGAAGATCGAGCCCCAGCACAGGGCGTTCATCGAGAGGCAGAAGATCTTCTTCGTTGCCAGCGCCCCGCCCAGGGGGCGAGTGAACGTGTCGCCCAAAGGACTGTCGTCGCTGCGGGTCTTGGGCGAGAACGAGGTTGCTTACCTCGACTGCACGGGAAGCGGCAGCGAGACGCGCGCGCACCTGATGGCCTCCGACGACAAGCGGCTGACCATTATGTTCTGCGCATTCGAGGGCGCGCCCGTGATCCTGCGTCTCTATGGCCAGGGGCAATCGCTGATGCGCGGCACGCCGGACTATCGTGCGCTGATCCCGCAATTCGAGGAGATGCCGGGGGCGCGGCAGATCGTGCGCCTGGCCGTCGAGCTCGTGCAGACATCCTGCGGGCTCGGGGTGCCGCTATTCGACTACAAGGAGGAACGGGGAGGCCTGGTTCGCCATTGGCTGACGCAGGGGCTGGAGAACCTGACGAAGTACTGGACGCTCAAGAACATGAGCAGCATCGATGGACTGCCGACCGGCTTCTCGCCCGACACGATGGCGGGCCCCCGCTGACGGCGTGGCGGCGCGCATCGGCGACCGCAGCCGCGTCGCGGGTAAGCCGACGAGGCTGCTTTCGCCGTGCCGGGCCTTGACCGTCGCTGGAGGTGGGCCTAGCTACCGCCGTGGGTCAGACGGCCGGATGGCTGCGCTCCGCAAGGGGTGAGGAAAGTCCGGGCTCCACGGAAACACGGTGCCGGCTAACGGCCGGCGGGGGCG
>CAWUOG010000039.1:0-15302 GCA_963923875.1 uncultured Alphaproteobacteria bacterium | reverse complement strand
AGGGCACCTGGGCCAACATGCCGCCGGCCAACCGCAAGCGCATCATGCTGAAGCTCGCCGAGCTGATGATGAAGAACCGCGACGAGTTGGCCCTGCTCGAGACACTCGATATGGGCAAGCCGATCGTCTACTCGACCCGCGTCGACATTCCAGGCTCGGCCAACACGGTGCAGTGGTTCGCTGAAGCCATCGACAAGATCTACGACGAAGTCGCGCCCACGCCGGGCAACGTCGTTGCGATGATCACGCGCGAGGCCGCGGGCGTCGTGGCGTGTGTGGTGCCGTGGAACTTCCCGCTTCTGATGGCCTGCTGGAAGATCAGCCCGGCACTCGCTGCCGGCAATTCCGTGATCCTCAAACCCGCCGAGCAGTCGCCGCTCACGGCGATCCGCCTCGCCGAGCTCGCGGCGGAGGCCGGCATCCCCGAAGGCGTCTTCAATGTCCTGCCGGGCTTCGGCGAGACCGCGGGCCAGGCACTCGGCCGTCACATGGATGTCGACGTGCTGGCGTTCACCGGCTCGACAGAGGTCGGCAAGTACTTCCTGCGCTATTCCGGCGAGAGCAACATGAAGCAGGTCTGGCTGGAGTGCGGCGGCAAGTCGCCGAACATCGTGCTGGGCGATGCGCCCAACCTCGATGTCGCCGCCCAGCGCACCGCTTTCGGCATCTGGTTCAACCAGGGAGAGGTTTGCACCGCGGGCTCGCGGCTAATCGTCGAAGACAAGATCAAGGACGAGTTCCTCGCCAAGGTCATGGCGATCGGCCAAAAGATGATGCCGGGCGACCCGCTCGACCCCAAGACGCAGATGGGTGCCATGGTCGACGAGAACCAGACCAAGCGTGTCATGGGCTACATTGACGCCGGCAAGAAGGAAGGGGCCAAGCTCGCCATGGGCGGCAAGCAGGTGCACATCGACAATGCCGGCTCCTTCATCGAGCCGACGGTGTTCGACAACGTCGACAACAAGATGAAGATCGCCCAGGAAGAGATCTTCGGACCGGTGCTGTCGGTGATCCCGGTCAAGGATGCCGAGCAGGCCCTGACCGTCGCCAACGACACGATCTATGGCCTCGCTTCGGCGATCTTCACGTCGGACATCAACAAGGCGTTCAAGTTCGCAAAGGGCCTGCGCTCCGGCTCGGTGTGGGTAAACACCTACGACGGCGGCGACATCACCACGCCGTTCGGCGGCTACAAGCAGTCGGGCAACGGCCGGGACAAGTCGCTGCACGCTTTCGACAAGTTCACCCAGATCAAGACGACCTGGATCCAGCTCGGATAGTTCACTTCCCGGGTTAGCAGACGTATTCGAGTTTGAGACCGTCGGGGTCGGCGAAGAATACCGCGTAATAGCCGGCCCCCTACTGCGGGTACTCCGCCGGGGCGTCGAGGATCGTGACGCCTGCGGCCATCAGCCGTTCATCCACCCGGTCGACTTCCGCGCGGCTGTCGGCATTCCAGGCGAAATGATGCAGGCCGACTGTGTAGCGGTCATGCTCGCGCTGGCGTTGCGCGGGACGAATTGCCAGGCCGCATATGCCGTCCGGCAAGGCCAGATTCCAGACGATGACCTGGGCCGTATCCTTGACGCAGCGATAGCCGAGGAAGCCCAGCACCAGGTCGTAGAACGACTTCGATCGCCCAAGATCGCTGACCGTCAGGTCCATACGACCGCGCATGGGCAAACTCCTACAGCGGCTTGCCGTCGAACCCGTCCAGCGGCAGCCCGAGGAAGCGCACGATCGTCGGCGCGATGTCTACCAGGCAGCTCGGCTCCGGCCTCACGCCCACACAGCGGCCGTCATTGACCATCAGGAAGGGGCGCATCTCGTCGGGCCCCCAGCCGCCGTGCTGCCCGCTGCCCACAGGTACCGGTTTGCCGGGCTCAGAGGCGACCCAGCGCTTGCCGGGGACGCCGTGAGGGTTCGTATCGGGTACGCGCGCCATGTTGACTGCGGCGACCACGCCACCAGCCGACGCGAATCCGCGATCGCGCATCGCTTCGCCTTCGACCACGTCGTCGGCCCAAGGTTCGCGCCGCATCGCGTCCAGGACTCCGAGAAGGTCCGCCCGGCCCCGTTCGGTGGCGTAGAGCAGAGCAGCTGTCCCCTGCCCCGCGACAGCGACGTCACCCGATCCGAGCAGTGCATCAAGCCCCCGTGCCGCAAGCCAGTCTTCGATGCTGACAGAGTCGCCGATTGTCTCCTGGCCATGGTCGGAGCCGACCAGCAGCAGGATCTCCTCTCCTTGCCGGCGCAGTTCCTCGACAGTTCGCACGACCTCTCGGACGCAGCGCTCGGCGCCATCCAACGCCTCCTGGTGCGCCGGCGAGCCGAGCGGCACACCGTGCAGCGTGTGATCGGGATCGCAGATCCACATCGCGGCAATTGCCGGCTTCCGTTCTCGCAAAACCTCGCCGCAGAAGCGCTCGGTCATCGCCCAGTCGCCGGCCGCGTCGTGCGTCACCGGAAGAGCCGGCAATGCCATGCCTCCTGGCGCGTGGCTACCCGAGCGGTGATAGACGTGGCCGTGCGCGTCGGGATCAAGAAAGAACGCTGCCCCCGGCGAAACATTGGAAAAGGCGATGAAACCGCCACGCTTGGCGGTGCGCTCCGCCAACGACGGAACCAGCAACGTCCGGCCGGTCGCCCGGCGCATGTGCGTGCGAAAGTCCGGTGCGCCCACGTCTCGCACGACGATACGTCCACTCTCGAACAGCCCCATGCGATTGCCGTGCAGCCCATGGCGCGCCGGATGGCAGCCTGTGGTCACGGAGGCGGCCGATGCGCGGGTCACCGACGGAAATACGGCGCTGTGCTCGGCACACCACAGACTCCTGGCCCGCAGCGCGTGCAGCACCGGCGTGCGCTCGGCGTCGATCCAGTTGCGTCCGAGCCCGTCGCAGCACATCAACACGGCGCGTTTCATCTCCCGATCTCCATCAATGGCATTCCCGTCACGGCATGGGCGGCGGCTCGCGCTTGGCGCAGAGCGCAGCCGCAGCAAACCCGGCGGCAGCGACCAGCATGATCGCGGCCAGTCCCCACAGAACCGGCGTGTAGCTGCCGGCCAGGCTCCAGGCGAAAGCCGCCATCAACGGGCCCGCCGCGCGCATCACGTTGGTCGGCATGGTGAGCGCCCCCGAAACCACTCCGTAGCCCTCCGGTCCGATGAACTCCGGCACCGCCATGCCCCGCAGGATCGTCACCAGTCCGTTGGCGACGCCGTAAACGATCGCGAACAGGATCAGGCCGTACACATCGCTGATGCCGGCGGCGAGCATCCCCATCGAGATCGGGAAGGCGAAATAGATGCCGGCTCCCAACTGGATCGTACTGATGTGGCGCTGGCCCGCCATCAGCAGCACCCGGCCCACCACTTGCATGGGACCGATCAGGGCGATGATCGCCATCACCACGCCGATCGGGACATTGCGTTCGGCGAGGAGTGGAATGAGATGAAAGCTCATGGCCGAGAATGCCAGGCCGTAGCCGGCAAAGGCGACCACAAGCCCCCAGAACGCCGGCACCCGAACGGCCGCGGCGAGCGGGCTCTTCTTCGGCTTGCCGTCGGCCGCCCTCGGGGCCGCGCCGATCGGCACGGCCTTCTCCCTGGGGCCGGGCACGAACAGCCAATGGATGAGGACGCCGACGCCCAGGATGATGGCGGCCATCACTTCCAGGGTCGGGCGCCACGCAATGCGCTCGATCAGAAGCTGGGCGAAGGGAATGCCGAACGTGCTCGCAAGTCCGCCCAGGAACGTCATGATCAGGATGGCCTGCTTGTAGCGGGGACCGTAGACGCGGGTTACCACGGCGAAGGCAGGCTCGTAGAGGGTCACCGACTGGCAGGCACCCAGCCCAATCCACATCAGATAGAACATCGGCAGGTTGTCGATCTGCGACCACAGCAGAAGAAGCGCTGCCGCCAGGAAGGAACCACCGGTCATCAGCAGGCGGCCATGGCCGCGGTCGATCCACGCACCGACCGGAATCGAACACAACCCCGCCACCAGCAGGCCGGCCGACAAGGCGCCATAGAGCGAGTCGCGCGACCAGCCCAGTTCGCGTTCCATCGGCACCACGAACAGCGGAAATGTGTAGTAGACAAGTCCCCAGGTAATGAGCTGCCCGAGCGACAGCACCCAGAGGATCGTCGACGGCCGCTTTCGCCACGGCTGCTCCGGGTCGCCCTTCGCCGTGCTGAAACTGGCTTCGTCGCGCGCCATCGTAACACTAGGGTAACGCGAGACCGCTGTAGAGGATAGACGCATGACCGACAGCAAGCGCATCAATCTCGCCCTGCAGGGCGGCGGCTCGCACGGCGCCTTCACCTGGGGCGTGCTCGATGCGCTGCTCGAAGATGGGCGGCTAGAACTCGAGGCGGTGAGCGGCACCAGTGCCGGCGCCATGAATGCGGCGATCATGGTGCAGGGCTTCGCCCGTGGAGGCGCCGATGGCGCTCGACAGGCACTGCGGGACTTCTGGACCGAACTCGGCACCATGTCGGTCGCAAGCCCGATCCGGCGCACCCCGCTGGACCGCCTTCAGGGCAACTGGAACCTCGACAATTCGCCGGCGGCGCTGTGGACCGACCTGATCCAGCGCACGCTGTCACCCTGGCAACGCAACCCGCTGAAGTTCGATCCGTTGCGCGACCTGGTGCGCGGCCACTTCGACGAAAGGCTGGCCCGCACCGACACGCACGGCATCAAGATATTCATCGCCGCGACCAATGTGCGGACGGGAAAGGTACGCATCTTCACCCGCGAGGACCTGACGATAGACGCCCTGCTTGCCTCGGCCTGCCTGCCCAACGTGCACGATGCCGTCGTGATCGACGGCGTGCCCTACTGGGATGGCGGCTTCCGGGGCAACCCTCCGATCTGGCCATTCATATATAGTTCGGAGAGCCGCGACGTCGTGCTGGTCGAGCTCGATCCCTCGGAGCGCACGAATGTCCCGAGCAGCAACGCCGAGATTGCCGACCGGCTGAACGAAATCACTTTCGGCGGTGCGCTCATGGCCGAGATGCGCGCCATCGCCTTCGTTCAGGACCTTATCCAGAAAGGCGCGATCACCGGCGAATTCGGCGCGCGCCTGAAGATGATCCACGTCCATTCGATCGGCGACGAGGCGACTCTCGCGCCTCTGGGCGCGGTCAGCAAATTCAACATCGAGCCGGAGTTCCTGAGGTACCTGTTCGACCATGGACGTGCGGCAGCAAGCCGGTGGCTGGACACGACATTCGAACAACTCGGCCAACGCTCGAGCATCGACATCCGCGCCCGCTTCCTGTGAGATGCCGCAGCGCATGCGTATCGGCATCGACCTCGGCGGCACCAAGATCGAAGGACTCGTCCTGGGAAGGGGCGGCACCGAGCACGCGCGGACGCGCATCGCCACGCCCGACGGCAGCTACCGCGACACGATCGACGCCGTCGTCGGCCTGATCGGCAAGCTGCAGAGCGAGGCTGGACGGCGCTGCACGGTCGGCATCGCCCATCCAGGGGCAATCTCGCCCGCAACCGGACTGATCAAGAACGCAAACTCGACCCGCCTCAACGGCCACCCGATGAAGGCCGATCTCGAGGCTCGCCTGGGTTACGAGATCCGCATGGAAAACGACGCTAACTGCTTCGCCGTGTCCGAAGCGAGCGATGGCGCGGCGGCAGGTCTGGGAATCGTGTTCGGCGTCATCCTCGGCACCGGGGTCGGCGGCGGGGTAGTGATCGACGGCCGACCACTCACCGGCGCGCAGGCGATCGCGGGCGAATGGGGGCACAATCCCCTGCCCATGCCGCGGGATGACGAGCGGCCCGGGCCCCTCTGCTACTGCGGCCGTACCGGCTGCATCGAGACCTGGCTGAGCGGCCCCCGGGTGCAGCAGGAATTCAAGCACCTGACGGGCCGGACCCTGCGTGCCACCGAGATCTCCGAAGCTGCCCTCACCGGCGACAAGCATGCCGCCGGCTACATGGAGCTCTACAGCGACAGGCTGGCCCGCGCCCTCGCAAGCGTGGTCAACATCGTCGACCCACACGCCGTCGTCCTCGGCGGCGGGCTGTCCCGCATGACGCAGCTTTACACGCGCGTACCCGAACTCTGGAAGCCGCACGTCTTCTCCGAGGCCAACCACATCGTCACGAAGATCCTGCCGCCCAAGCATGGCGATTCCAGCGGTGTGCGCGGCGCCGCCTGGCTTTGGGCTGAATAAGGACGGCTGGCGCTATCTGAATGGCGGCTCGTCGATGCTGCGCAATTTGCGCGAGTGCAGCGACCCCAGTTCGCGGCGCAACAGTTCGATGGCCTCGAGGCCGATCTTCAGGTGCTCGCCCACCGCACGCTGGTAGAAGCGCGTCGCCGCGCCCGGCAGCTTGATCTCGCCATGCAGCGGCTTGTCGGAGACGCAGAGCAAGGTGCCATAGGGCACTCGCAAGCGATAACCCTGGGTCGCCAGCGCAGCACTCTCCATGTCGACGGCAATGCAGCGCCCGAGGCTGATGCGCCTGCGTTCCTGCGACCAGCGCAGTTCCCAATTGCGATCATCGTAGCTCACCACGGTGCCGGTACGCAGGCGGCGCTTCAAGGATTCGCCACGTTCGCCGGTCACGCGGGCGGCGGCCTCTTGCAGCGCGAGCTGCACTTCGGCGAGCGCCGGCACCGGCACCTCGGGCGGCACCAGGTCGTCGAGAATGCGATCACGCCGCAGATAGCCGTGCGCCAGTACGTAGTCGCCGATCGTCTGAGACTGCCGCAGACCGCCACAATGGCCGATCATCAGCCAGCAGTGCGGACGCAGCACCGCGAGATGATCTGTGGCGTTCTTGGCGTTCGACGGACCGACGCCGATATTGACCAGGGAGATCCCGCCCTGCTCGTCCGAACGCAGCAGATTGCAGGCCGGCATCTGGTAGCGGTGCCACGCCGCGGCCGCGACGGCAGCCGACGCCGCCGCCGGATCCTGGCCGCGCCTGATCACCGTGCCGCCGGGCAACACCAGCCGGTCATAGGGTCCGTCGGCACGGCGCAGTTCGTCCAGCGCCCAGCTGAGAAACTGTTCGACGTAGCGCTGATAGTTGGTGAACAGGATCCAGGGCTGGATCGTGCGCCAGTCCGTGCCGGTATAGTGAACCAGCCGGCGCAAGGAGAAGTCGACTCGCACAGCATCGAACAGGGAGAGCGGACGCGGCTGTCCCGGCGAATTTTCCCAGGTGCCATCGGCCACCTCGTCGCCGACATTGACCAGCATCGGCGTCGGGAAGTGTTGCGCCAGCTGGCTGACCGAGAGATCGCCATGGATGAACTCGTCTCCCGCCTCGGTCACGAACGGATAGGGGATCTCCTGCTCGCTGACACCGACATCGATGCGCGCCCCGTATTCCTCCGAGAGCGGGCGCAACTGCTCCAGCAGATAACGCCGGAAATGCGCCGGCTGCGTGACTGTCGTGACGTGTCGGCCGGGCATCTGGAACTTCGCCCAGGCGCGCCGCGTAAAGCGCAGGGCGCCCGACGGCTGCCAGTCGACCCTGAGCTCGGGATAGCGAAAGGCGGCTCGCTGTTGCGGTGTCGGCAGGGCGCCGGAGCGCGTGAACGCCGCGAGCGCCTCACGCAGCGCAGTGCAGGCGGCAAAATGGAGATGTTCGAGGCGATCGACTGCCTGCTCGGGCGTCAGGCCGCCCGACGCGGTGCCTTCGGCGGACATGGACCCAGCATGCCCGAACAGGGCGCGGGTTCAAGCCGGCCGATGCAGGATCAGTTGCACTTCGGCTTGGTCAGCGCTTCTAGACGCGTGATGCGGTACTCGATGCCGCTCTCGCCCTGCTCATGGGTGCCGTACAACTCGATGCCGCTATCGAGCGTCAGGCTCGACATCTCGAACGCCGGCTGCTCGCTCTTTCCCTTGTCGTCGGAATCGAAGAAGCCGGCACGGAAATAGATCCGCTGGCTCTTGCCGACCACGGCATCGGCGCCGTCGGGCATCTGTAATTCTCCCAGGCGCTTGGGGACCCTTCCGATCAGCACGTTGACGGTCTGCGGCGGCTTCACCTTCTCGCCGTAGAAAAAGAGCGCATCGAAGCCGTTCTCGCCCGCCTTGGCGCGCTGAATGGTGGTACGGGTCAATGCAGCCGGAAACAGCGTGCCGGCCGGCAGAGCCACGCTCTGTCCTTCGGGCTCGCTATAGCGCGCCTGGCCCTTGCCGTCGTCGTTGAGCGTCGCCTCTCCTTTCCATTGGCTAGTCAGCTTGCCGTTGGCGGTGCTGCGGTGATCGAACTGCAAGCGGCGGCCGTCGCTCTTTTCGGTCATCTGCGACTGCTGCTCGCTCACGATCGCGCCCTGGGCTCCCGGGAGATCGAGCCGCAGGCGCTGGTTCATGACGAACCCTTCGCAGGTCTGGCGAAACTCGTAGGCGTAGGTACCGCTGCTGGCGGCGGTCGGTTTGCCCTGCTCGAGCGTGAATACCTGATAGACGGCGCGGTGCGGCGCGAGTTCCTGCGCGGCAGCCGGCAGGGCGAATATGGTGAAGGCGAGCGCGGCGCAGATCGGGGACGTGCGGTTCAGCATTTCGGCCTCGGCAGGGCTTGCAGTTGAATGAGACGGGCGTCGACGGCGAAGTCGCCGTAGTCGAGCAGCATCGACCGGGCAATGCCATTGGCCAGCAAGTCGAGTGCCAGCTCGTACTCGGGCTGCGCGCCGAGATCGTCCGACGCGAAGAAGGCGAAGCGCACACCCCACGCAGGTTGACCACGCAGCAGTCCGAGATCGCCGCGCATCGGCGGCGTGCCGGGTGGGTTGCGTGGCGGCTTGCCGATCACGGCATTGACGTTGAAGGCGCCGTCGAGGCGGGCACCGTCGAACACCTTGTAGGAGACCGACTTGTCGCCTTCGCGCGCGTGCTTGATGACGCGAGCGAGATGGGTGGTCGGAAACAGCGTGCCGGCCGGCAGCTCGAAGGAGCGCGACTCGGGAAGGCTGAATGTCGCCCTGCCTTTGCCGCCCAGCCCGTCGAGCTCGGCGCGTCCGCGCAGTTCCTCGTGCACTTCCTCGTTCTGCGCGTTGCGCACGCTGAAGCGCAGTTCGAGACCGTCCTTGCTCTCGTAGCTCGTGAAGTTCGAGTCGGTCTCGAATTCCTCGCCGTCGTTCCGCAGGAAGGTCAGTTTGATGCGCTGCTTTATCTCCCAGCCCTCGCAACTGTCGGCCGTTTCGAGGACCATGCGGCCGCCGACTTCGACGATGCCGCTGTTGGGGCGGGCCACCGAGAGCTTCATTTCGTAGGTCGCGCGGTGCGGCGCCAACACGACTTCCGGCTCGGCCGGTGGGTCCTGCTGGCGCTGCTGGGCGCCGGCCCGCTCGCTTATCCACAAGGCTGCCACGAGGATGGCGAGGACGGCGGCGAAAGGGACCGCAGCCTGAACGCGAAACCAGCGGAAACTATACGTGCTCAACGGACGATGGGCGGGGGCTAGGCCTTGTAGCCGGGCAGGCAAGCGTAATATCCATGCGCGGGGATTACCAGAAACATCGCGTGCGGCAGGGCTGCACAGCTGGAATGCAGGGGAGGATAACGATCATGGCCAAGGGCAAACCTCGCGTACTGGCGACCCGCCACTTTCCGCCCGACGTCGAGACACGGCTGGCCGCCAATTTCGACGCCGTGCTGAACCCGCAGGACAAACTCTACGACGGAGCCCGGCTGGCCGAGGCGTCCAAGGGCTGCGACGCCATCATGTGCGCGGCGGGCGACCCCCTGAACGCCGAAACGATCGGCAAGCTTGCCGGTTCCGTGAAGATGATCGCCACCTTCTCGGTGGGCTACGAGCATGTCGACGTCGCCGCCGCCGCCAAGCGCGGGATCAAGGTCAGCAACACCCCCGACGTCCTGACCGACGCCACCGCCGACATCACCCTGCTCTGCCTGCTGGGCGCGGCCCGGCGGGCGCACGAGGGCACGACCATGCTGCGCACCCACTCCTGGGTGGGCTGGGAACCGACCCAGTTGATGGGCGTGCACGTCACCGGCAAGCGGCTCGGCATCCTCGGCATGGGCCGCATCGGCCAGGCGGTCGCCGACCGGGCGCGCGCCTTCCGCATGACCATCCACTACAGCAACCGCTCGCGCCTGCCCAAGGAGTTCGAGAAAGGCGCCACCTTCCACGCCAATGCGGACGACATGCTGCCGCACTGCGATTTCCTGTCGATCAATGCGCCGATGACGCCGGATACCCGCAAGTGGCTGAACGCGAGCCGCATCGCCAAGCTGCCCAAGGGGGCGGTGGTGGTGAACACCGCCCGCGGCGGCCTGGTCGACGACGAAGCACTGATTTCCGCCCTCAGGAGCGGCTACCTGGCGGCGGCTGGCATCGACGTGTTCGATGGCGAGCCCAAGATTCACCAAGGCTACTACGGGCTGGAGAACGCTTTCCTGCTGCCGCACATGGGTTCGGCCACGGTCGAGACGCGCAATGCCATGGGCTTCAAGGCACTCGACAACCTCGAAGCCTTCCTGCTCAACGGGCAGACGCCACCTGACTTGGTGAACCCTTCTTAGGCTGCTTCTTGGCGACCAGCTTCTTCTTGGTCTTGGGCGGCGACTGGGCTGCGGCGGCGACAGGCGCCGGAGCGGGCTGAGCAGGCGCAGCGGTACCTGAGGCCGATGTCGGCGCAGGCGTGCCAGCGGGCGCGTCCAGCGGCGTCTGGGCAATCGCCGTCGTGGGCGCACTTGGCTGCTGCGGCCCGTTGCCAGCCGGCGCCTTGTAGGCCGAGGCTTCCCAAGCCACCGCCGGCGCATCGGCCGAGGCATTGAGCGGCGGGCCATAGCTCACGCCGGCGCCTTCGGCCTGCATACGAAACGGCTCGTCGTAGCTGACTTGGTAAGGATCGTGATCGGTCTCGCGAGGCTTGCAGACCTTCTGGTGCTTGAAGAAACGCCAGAGGGCACAATCCTCCTTGGTCACCATAGACGCGAAGTGATCACCGGTAGTCTTGTGGGTCTTGGCGACCAGGACGCCATCGGCGCCATAGCTCGCGGCACTCACCGCGATCGGAACGCCGCAACCACCGGCCAGCAGCGGCAGACCGAGCGCTACGGGTAGGAGCAGATAGGTGAGCCGGGGAAAGCTCATTTTGTCCTTTAGGACGTTTTTATAACCCCCTGAGTTTACTGGGCCTTATGGATTCGGTCAATCCTTCTTGGGCGGCGGCAGTTTGAGCCCGATATGGAGCTCCCGGAGCTTCTCCGTCGGCAACTCGGTTGGCGCCTCCATCATAAGATCCATAGCCGACTGGTTCATCGGGAAGGTGATGACCTCACGGATGTTAGGTTCGTCGGCAATCATCATGACGATGCGGTCGACGCCAGGTGCGGCGCCGCCGTGCGGTGGGGCCCCGAACTTGAAGGCGTTCAGCATGCCACCGAAGCGGCTCTCGACGTCTTCACGGCTATAGCCCGCGATCCCGAACGCCTTGTACATGATCTCGGGCTTGTGGTTGCGGATCGCGCCCGAGCAAAGCTCGATACCGTTGCAGACGATGTCGTACTGCCATGCCTTGATGGTCAGCGGATCCTGCGTCTCCAGCGCCTCCAGGCCGCCCTGCGGCATCGAGAACGGGTTGTGGCTGAAGTCGATCTTCTTGAGCTTGTCGTCGTACTCGAACATCGGAAAGTCGACGATCCAGCAGAAGCGGAACTCGCCTTCGGCGATCACGCCAAGCTCTTGGCCGACCTTGGTGCGCGCCAAGCCGGCGAACTTCCAGGCCGCCTCCAGCTGATCGGCAACGAAGAACACTGAATCGCCGTCTTCGGCCCCTGTCAGGCTCTTGAGCCTGGCCAGCCGGTCGTCGGCCACGAACTTCGCGATCGGACCCTTGCCCACTCCGCCTTCGAGGGTGATGTAACCTAGGCCAGGCTTGCCCTCGCCCTGCGCCCACGAATTCAGCTTGTCGAAGAACGAGCGCGGCTGCGAAGCGGCCTTCGGCGCACGGATGGCGCGCACCACACCGCCCTTGGCTACGATGCCCGCAAACACCTTGAAGTCGGAGCCGGCGAAAACCTCGCCCACGTCATAGATCTTCAGCGGATTGCGTAAATCCGGCTTGTCGGTGCCGTAAGTCAGGATCGCCTCGGCATAGGGGATGCGAGGGAACGGGAACGGCGTCACCTGACGCGGGGTCTCGCGGTTGAACGACTTGAATTCGTCGAACACGCCGTGCAGTACCGGCTCGATGGCGGCAAAGACGTCGTCCTGGGTCACGAAGCTCATTTCGAAGTCGAGCTGGTAGAATTCGCCCGGGGCACGGTCCGCACGCGCGTCCTCGTCACGGAAGCAAGGCGCAATCTGGAAGTAGCGGTCGAAGCCCGACACCATCAGCAGCTGTTTGAACATCTGCGGCGCCTGCGGCAGCGCGTAGAACTTGCCGGGGTGCAGCCGGCTCGGCACCACGTAGGAGCGCGCTCCCTCGGGACTGTCCGCTGTCAAGATCGGGGTCTGGAACTCCATGAACCCTTGCTCGATCATGCGCCGGCGGAGACTGGAGATGACCTGGCTGCGTAGCACGATGTTCTTGTGCAGCTTGTCCTTGCGCAGATCGAGGAAGCGGTATTTCAGCCGTAGCTCCTCCGGCGTGGTGTCGTTCTCCTGATAGACCGGGATCGGCAGCGGATCGGCCATCGACTGTACAGTCATTTCCTCGGCATCGAGCTCGACCGCACCGGTCGCGAGCCGAGGGTTCACGGTAGACGTTTCGCGTGCCACCACCTTGCCGCTGACCGTGATCACGCTCTCGTTTCGGACCGCCTCGGCGGTCTTGAAGACCGGGCTGGAAACGTCAACCACCACCTGGGTCACGCCATAGTGATCGCGCAGATCGATGAACAGCAGATTGCCATGGTCCCGCTTGCGCTGGACCCAGCCCGACAGACGGGCCTGCTGGCCGACATGTTCCGGCCGCAACTGGCCGCACGTATGGGTTCGGTAGACAGAAGACATCACGCTATTTCCGGCTTTTGAGGCCCGGCAAAAGGCACGCTTCGCCGGGCCAAGTCAAGGGAATGGCCCGGTTTCCGTTTGCGGCAACTTTGCCGCCAGCCCCGCCCCCGCTATAGAGCATCCCCAATGAAGCTCATCACCAAGACCGACGAGCTGGCCGAGTTCTGCAAGCCTCTGGCAGATGCCCAGTTCGTGACGGTCGATACTGAATTCATGCGCGAGCGCACCTACTGGCCCAAGCTATGCTTGGCCCAGGTCGCAGGCCCGCACGACGCCGCCGCCATCGACGCCCTGGCCGAGGGGATCGATCTGTCGCCGCTCGACGAACTGATGGCCAACCCCAAGGTCCTGAAGGTCTTCCACGCCGCCCGCCAGGACCTCGAAATCTTCTACCTGCGAATGAACCGCGTACCCGCTCCCCTGTTCGATACCCAGGTCGCCGCCATGGTGTGCGGCCACGGCGAGGCCGCGTCGTACGAATCTCTGGCCACCAAGCTCGCCAAGGCGCGAATCGACAAGTCGAGCCGCTTCACCGACTGGAGCCGCCGGCCGCTCAGCGAGCGCCAGATCACCTATGCACTGAGCGACGTCACCCACCTGCGCGTGGTCTACGAGAAGCTGCAGCGCCAGCTCGAGAAGAGCGGGCGGTTGCCGTGGATTGCAGAGGAGATGGCGGTGCTGAACGACCCCGGCACTTACCGGGCCGATCCCGAGCAGGCCTGGCGGCGGCTCAAGCCGCGCGGCGCCTCGCCTCGGCTGATGGCGGTCCTCAAGGAAGTCGCTGCCTGGCGCGAGCGGACGGCCCAGCGCATCGACATCCCGCGCCAGAGGCTGCTACGCGACGAGCAGCTTCTGGAAATCGCCAGCCACGCCCCCAAGTCCATCGAGGAGCTCGCCATGACGCGCGGACTCGGTCGTGGCTTTGCCGAAGGATGGCAGGGCCGCGAAATCATGGAGGCGATCGAGCGGGCGCGGAAACTGACCGATGCCGAATTGCCCCAGCGCGACAAGGCGCCCGAGCAACTGCGCGCGCCCGGCGCCGTGGTCGATCTGTTGCGCACACTGCTGCGGCTGAAAGCCGAACAGGCAGGCGTTGCCGCCCGCCTCGTGGCAAACGCCGACGAACTCGACCGCATGGCCGCCGGCAAGCGCGACCTGCACGTCCTGACCGGCTGGCGCCGCGAAGTGTTCGGCGAGGACGCGCTCGCTCTGATCGAGGGGCGTTTGGCTCTGGCGCTGCACGGCGATCAGGCAAGGCTGATTCAGGTGCCGATTCCGGTCTGAGCTTCGAATACAGTCGGCCCTACTAAGGTAACGAGAATCTCGGACCGAAAACCGGAAAACAATGTGCCGAGTCGATGGCTTGGCGGATCCGTATGCCCGATAATGGTAGAAAGCAGAAACTTGGGCAGTTTTCGTGCCTCGTACCGGAGCCTGCGATTTCGGTCAGGCCTGAAGGCACCACGCAGCGGGAAGCGGCGCTTTGCATCACGCGACGAACATAGGCGTCACCGCTACCGCCCCGCTCTTCAGGCGCTTCGTTGCTTATCCCGAGACGATCACCGACTTTAGGTCAAACGCCTCGGCCGCGGACTCGAGGCGGCGGGCAGTGATGTCGCCCAGGCTGCGCTTGAGGTCGGCCGGCACGATCAGCCGCAACTCGCGCTCGGTGCGGCGCAACTGCAGACGCGGCAGCAGGCCGGGCGCACCGCCGGACAGGTTGTAGGCGAGCCGCAGGCATGCGCCGAGCCGGCGCGCAAAGCTTCGCCCCTTGCCATCGCTCAGCCGTAGAGCCGTCTCCATCGACGCCGACTTGGGGTCGCTCTTGTAGCGGTAGGTCAGTGCCATCGCGAGCACGGCACGATCACGGTGGCTCATGCCCGGCGCCGGCAGATGCAGCACCCGAAAATAGGCCTGCTCGTCGCGGTAGTCGGGATGATCGTTCCAGGAAATGTCGCTCAGGTGGCAAGCGGCAGCACGCAGGATACGATCGGACTCGCTCTCGCCGGTGAACACCGGCGTCAGCCAATCGTCGATCTCCTGCGGCGACAGGTCGAAGCGGCGCCAGCCCGCGCCCTGTTCCTCGGCGAAGGCGATCAGTGGATGGCGCGCTCGCTCGCGCTCGGGCAGCCGCGAATAGTAGAAGCCCTCGCGCAGGCCGAATGCGGAGAACACGACATTCCTAGGCTTCAGCGCCGCCAGCAAGCGGTCGAGCGCCAGGCAGGCAAGCGGCAACGTGTCGACACGTCGACGAGACACGCCCGGCATCTTTTCGAGCGATTTTGCGCTCTGGACTGCGATCAGGCGGGCGACCGC
>CAWUOG010000038.1:0-15561 GCA_963923875.1 uncultured Alphaproteobacteria bacterium | reverse complement strand
CCATCTGGCCCTTGGGCAGGCCGACGAAGGTCTCGGACGCGTCGATCAGGCCCTGAGGGCAGGTCGCGACCAGCCGGTCGTAATTCGGCGTGCGGGCATTCAGGATGGCGTTGTATGGCCGGTCGGGACGATGGCCCCATCCGTCCAGGATGCAGAGGACGGCGGGGCGCGGACTCTCATTGCTCATTACGATGCCTTGCCCTTTGCCGGCGCGCTGCGCTCGACCGAATTGAACTTGTTGGGGCAGTGCAGGTCCCGCGGGTCGGTATTGACGTTCTGGTCGGGAATCTCGATGGCGCAGAACACGAACTCGCCGCGCGGCTCGCCGTCGATCGAGATGTTGTAGGTGTAGGTGCCCGGCGGGTCGCCCGGGATGATGCACCACGAGCGCTGCAGCACGCCGTCCTGCACCAGTTCGCGCATGCGCGTCGTGGCCTGGGTCTTGTCGGCGCTGACTTCGGTCTCGGGGCCGGCGATCACCTGCTCGGCCGGCTGCGATGTGGTCAGCACTTCGGTGAGCGACACGGTGCGGTTGGGCCCGCCGAGATACATGCGCCAGCCGAAGCAGGCGCGGTTGAACAGCAGCGGAATGGCGTTGGTCTCGTAGTGCCGCTGGCGGCCGTCGTCGCCGGTGATCGACACGTACGGGATGCTGCGCACCGGCTTCGCCACAGGCTTGTCGCCCGGCTTGTCGGTGGCCGGGGTCTGGGCCGCGGCTGAAACGGCAATCAGGATGGCCGCGCCGGCACAGGCCGATATCAGGCGGGAAAGGGGGGCAGGCATGGGGCCAATGTAGCCCCGGTTTTTCGTCAGAACAGAGGCAATTTGGCCGCTGATCGGGCCGCCGGGTCCGGGTGCTCTTACGCCCGGTGGTAGGGGTGTCCGGCCAGGAGCTGCTGGGCCCGGTAGATCTGCTCGGCCAGCATCGCCCGAGCCAACAGATGAGGCCAGGTCATGGCGCCGAACGACAGGGTCAGGCTCGATTTCTCCAGCAGGCTCTCGCCATGGCCGTCCGCGCCGCCGATCAGGAAGGCCACGTCGGCCACGCCATCGTCACGCCAGCGCCGCAGCCGTTCTGCAAGGGCGGCGCTGTCGATCGCCTTGCCGCGGCGGTCGAGCGCCACCAGCATGGCCTTGGGGGGCGCGACGCCGAGCAGCAATTCGCCCTCCCGCGCGATCAGCTGCGCCGGCGGGAGTTTCTTCTTTTCCTCGAGTTCGCGGAGCGTCAACGGCCAGCGGATGCGGCCGGCATAATGCTCGTAGAGATCGCGTTCGGGGCCGCGCGCCGCGCGACCGATGGCGGCAATCGTAATCTTCAAGCGCGCTTGCGCCGGGGCTTCGGAGCCGCTCTCGGCGCCTTTGTCGGCTTGGCGGCGGCTTCAGTCTCCATCGCCCACATCTTCTCGAGCGCGTAGTGCGAGCGTGGCTCGGGCCGGAACACGTGCACGACCACGTCGCCGGCATCCACCAGCACCCAGTCGCCGCCCTGCTTGCCCTCGACCGGCGTATAGCCGTGGCCGGCAGCCTTCAGTTTCTCGGCGAGGTGGTCGGCGATCGCCACGACCTGGCGGTTCGAGCGGCCCGACGCGATGACCATGTAGTCGGCGAAGGCCGATTTGCCCTTGAGGTCGATGACGACCACATCCTCGGCCTTGTTGTCGTCGAGCGACTTGCGCACCAGGGCAAGCAAGGCGTCGACGGCGGCGCGGCGGTCGGGCAGGGAGCGGGGAGTATCGCTAATGGTCGTTCCTTTCGTCTTGCCAGGGGCCGTCCGGGGACGGCGCGGACGCACGGCGCGGATCGCCGTGGCCGAATGCATGTCGAGCTTGCTCGGGATAAAGCACCAGGCCGGCGCCTCGCAAGAGGCGAGCGTGCGGGCACGATCCACAGTCAGGCGGTGAGCGGCGAAGGCGCGCGGCGCCGTCGCCTGCAGGGCGGCGTAGCCATAGCCAGGCCGCGCGAAGGCTGCGATCGGGATGGCAGAGAACAGCTCGCGCCAGCCCTGCCAGTGCACGAGCTGAGGCAGGATGTCGGCGCCCATCAGCCACACGAAGCGTGCCTTCGGGTAGGCGCGCTTCAGCGCACGAACGGTGTCGAGCGTATAGCGCGTGCCCAGGAGCAACTCGGGTGCCTCGACGCGGATCCGCGGATGCCGCGCGACCTGGCGCGCGCGGGCGACCCGGGTGGCCAGCGGCTCCATGCCGTCGTCGCTCTTGAGCGGATTCTGCGGCGAGACCAGCCACCACACCTCGTCGAGGCCGAGGCGGCGCAGCGCCTCCCGACTGATGTGCAGATGGCCGCCATGCGCGGGGTTGAACGAACCGCCGAGCAGGCCGATGCGACGCGCGGTATCGCGCGGCACGCCCGGCATGGGATGCAGCGGAGAGCTCACGTGTTCTGCCTCATGGACGGACTGTGCCCTTGCCGCGCACGACGTTCTTGTAGGTCGTGAGCTCGACCAGGCCGACCGGTCCGCGGGCATGCATGCGGTTGGTCGAGATGCCGATCTCCGCACCCAGCCCGAACTCGCCGCCGTCGGCGAACTGGGTGCTGGCATTGTGCATGACGATGGCGCTGTCGACTTCCTGCAGGAAGCGCTTCGCCGTCGCCTCGTTGCTCGTGACGATCGAATCGGTGTGCTGGCTGCCGTAGCTGCCGATGTGGCGCATCGCGCCCTCGACCCCGTCGACCGTGGCGACCGAGATGATCGGGGCGAGATATTCGGTGCGCCAGTCCTTCTCGGTGGCCGCCGTCACGCGGGGATCGCGCTTCTGGATTTCGGCATCCCCGCGGACTTCACAGCCGAGATCGAACAGCCGGTCGGTGATGGTCCTCAGATGGGTGTCGAGGGCCGCCCTGTCGATCAGCAGCGTCTCGGCCGCGCCGCACACGCTGACCCGCCGCATCTTGGCATTGGCCACGATGTCGCGTGCCATGGCGACGTCGGCGTCGCGATCGACATAGACATGACACAGGCCCTCGTAATGACGCAGCACCGGCACCCGGCTTTCCGCCGTCACCCGGTCGATCAGGGAGCGTCCGCCGCGCGGCACGATGAGGTCGAGCCAGTCCATCGCCTTCAGGAGCTCGCCGACGGCGGCGCGGTCGGTGGTCGGCACGAGGGCGACGCAGTCCTCGGGCAGGCCGGCGCTCTTGAGCGCCTTGCGCAGGAGTTCGACGATCGCCCGCGACGAATGGAAAGAGTCCGAGCCGCCGCGCAGCACCACGACATTGCCCGACTTGATGCAGAGTGCACCGGCATCGGCGGTGACGTTGGGCCGCGCCTCGTAGATCACGCCGATCACGCCGATCGGCACTCGCACGCGGCTGATCGAGAGGCCGTTGGGCCGCTGCCATTCCTCGACCAGGGCGCCGACCGGATCGGGCAGCGCGACGATATCGTCGAGGCCCTTGGCCATGCCTTCCACGCGTGCGGGATTGAGCAGCAGGCGATCCTGCATGGCCTCGTTCATGCCGGCCTTCTTCGCTGCGGCAACGTCGAGCGCGTTGGCGGCCAGGATCGCCGCGCTTTCGGCACGGATCAGGCGTGCGGCCTCGGCAAGGGCCTTGTTCTTGGCTTCGGTCGTGGCATTACGCAGCGAAGTGGCGGCGCGCTTTGCGCGCTGGCCGAGCTCGGCCACGATGGCGGCAACGTCTTCGGCAGGCTTGGTGTGAACGTTCATCGGCTGTTTACTATACTGTCATTCGACCACGAGGTCGTCGCGGTGGACCATTTCGTCCCGGCCGCGAAAGCCCAGCAGCTTTTCGATTTCGCGGCTCTTGTGGCCGGCGATGCGGCGGGCGTCCTCGGCGGCGTAGGCGACAAGCCCGCGGGCCAGCACCCGGCCGCCCTTGTCCTTCACCTCGACCACGTCGCCGCGCTTGAATTCGCCGTCGATGCCGGTGACGCCCGCCGGCAGCAGGCTCTTGCCCTGGGCCAACGCCTTCACAGCGCCATCGTCGACCACCAGGGCGCCGGCCGATTTGAGAGAACCCGCGATCCATTTCTTGCGCGCGGAGAGGGGCGATCCCTCTGGCAGGAACCAGCTGCACTTGGCCTTGCCGTCGATCAGGGCGCCCAGGGCGCCGACGGGACGGCCGTCGGCGATGGCCATGCGGCAGCCGGCGCCCATGGCGATGCGTCCCGCCATCAGCTTGGTCACCATGCCGCCGTTGGAGAGTTCCGAGGCAGCGGCGCCGGCCATCGCTTCGATCTCGGGCGTGATCTCGCGGATCTCGGGGATGTGTCTGGCGGACTTGTCGCTGCGTGGATCGCCCGTGTAGAGGCCATCGATGTCCGACAGCAGGACCAGCGTGTCGGCCGATATCATCTCGGCGACGCGCGCGCCCAGGCGATCGTTGTCGCCGAAGCGGATCTCGTCGGTTGCGACCGTGTCATTTTCGTTGATCACCGGAATCGCCTTCAGCCCGACCAGGGTCGCCATGGTCTGGCGCGCATTGAGGTAGCGACGGCGCTCCTCCGAATCGTCGAGCGTCAGCAGCACCTGCGCCACGGTGATGCCGTGGGTCGCCAGCGCCTCCTGGTAGGCGTGGGCGAGGCGGATCTGACCGGTCGCCGCGGCGGCCTGGCTCTCCTCGAGTTTCAGAGCGCCCGACGCGAGCTTGAGCTGGGCGCGGCCGAGCCGGATGGCGCCGGAAGACACCAGCACGATCTCGCAGCCCTTGCTGTGCAGGCGCGCCACGTCGTGCGCCAGCGCCTTGAGCCAGTCACCTCGGATCTCGCCTTTCTTTTCATCGACGAGAATCGAGGAGCCGATCTTCACGACCAGCCGTTTGGAGCTGGTCAGCACGATCATGCGGCTTCCTTGGCCTTGGTTTGAGCCTCGACGAGCTTCATCAACTCGCCGAGCAGCTTCTGCACGCCGGCGCCGGACACGCCGGAGATGACATGAACGGTCTTGCGGCTGGCCCGGGCAAGCTGGGCGCGCTTGGTCTCGATGTCCTCTTCGGTCATGGCGTCGGTCTTGTTGAGCGCCACGATCTCCTTCTTGCGCGCGAGGTTGCCGCCATAGGCACGCAACTCGGCGCGGACAGTCTTGTAGGCGGCCGCGACGTCGTCCTGCGTGCCGTCGACGAGGTGCAGGAGCGCACGGCAGCGTTCGACATGGCCCAGGAACCGCGTGCCGAGGCCCGCGCCTTCATGGGCGCCCTCGATCAGGCCCGGAATGTCGGCCATCACGAACTCGCGGTTGCCGACCTTCACCACGCCGAGGCCGGGATGCAGTGTCGTGAAGGGATAGTCGGCGATCTTGGGGCGCGCATTGGACGTGGCAGACAGGAAGGTCGACTTGCCGGCGTTGGGCAGGCCGACCAGGCCGATGTCGGCGATCAGCTTCAGGCGCAGCCAGATCCAGCGCTCCTCGCCCGGCCAGCCCTTGTCGGCACGGCGCGGCGCGCGGTTGGTCGAGGTCTTGTAGTGCAGGTTGCCGTAGCCGCCATCGCCGCCCTTGGCGAGGACCACGCGCTGGCCGATCTCGGTCATGTCGACCAGCACGGTCTCGTTGTCCTCGTCGAGGATCTGTGTGCCGCGCGGCAGGCGAAGCACGATGTCCTTGCCCTTGCCGCCGGTGCGCTGGCTGCCCGAGCCCTGGTGGCCGGTCTCGGCCTTGAAGTGCTGGGCGTAGCGGTAGTCGATCAGGGTGTTCAGACCGTCGACGCATTCGGCGATTACGTCGCCGCCGCGCCCGCCGTCACCGCCGTCCGGTCCGCCGAACTCGATGAACTTCTCGCGACGAAAGCCGACGCAGCCGTTCCCGCCGTTGCCGGAGCGGATGAAGACTTTGGCCTGGTCGAGGAACTTCATGGGTGGGGTCCAGAAACGAGAAGGGGGAACGGCGAGCCGTTCCCCCTTCGCTATCCTTTCGGATGGGAACGGCTATTCGGCGGCCATCTTGGCCGGGTTCTGGGCCGGCGCCGGAAGCACGTTCACCTCGACCTTGCCGCCCGTGCGGGTACGGAAGGACACCACGCCGTCGGCGGTGGCGAACAGGGTGTGGTCGCGGCCGACCGAAACGTTCTCGCCCGGGTTCATCTTGGTGCCGCGCTGGCGAACCAGGATGTTGCCGGCCAGGACCTTCTGGCCACCGAAGCGCTTGACGCCCAGCCGCTTGCTTTCCGAATCGCGGCCGTTACGCGAGGAGCCGCCTGCCTTTTTGTGTGCCATCGTTCTACTCCGGTCGCTCTAGCTCAGGCGACGATCTGTTCGATCTTGACCACCGTCAGGTCCTGACGGTGACCGTTCTTGCGCCGCGAATTCTGGCGGCGGCGCTTCTTGAAGACGATCAGGTGGGGCCCACGGGCCTGCTTGACGATCGAACCGACGACCTTGGCGCCGGCAACCGTCGGCGCGCCGACCTTGTCGCCCACCATCAGCACGTCGGTGAACTCGACCTTGGCGCCGGCTTCGCCCGCGATGCGCTCCACGGTGAGCGTGTCGTCGGCGGCGACCGTATATTGCTTTCCACCCGTGCGGATAACGGCGATCATGACTTCACCTGAACTCTGGGCGCCGGTGAGGCGCGAAACGGCGCGGCGGGCCGAAAGACCCGCCGAAAGAGGGCGGAATATACGCACCGCCGGGGCCAAGTCAACGGCCGAAACACCCTGATTTTCAACGATTTTGCCGCTTTTTCCAGCCCGGCGACGACCTTTAGTTGCTCCCGGGGAAGGGCACCCCTATAAGGGCGGCCCCGATCGGAGAGGTGCCAGAGTGGTCGATTGGGACGGTCTCGAAAACCGTTGTGCGTGCAAGCGTACCGTGGGTTCGAATCCCACCCTCTCCGCCATCCTCCAATCGACCCGGATTCCGGCAATCCTTGACCCGCCTGGCGGGTAGCAAGGTGCCGGTGCGTTGGTCGCCGATCGAGGCCTGCGATATCGTTTGGGCCGGGCCACGCCACGAGCGGGCCATCGATGGGAGCCGAACGATGTCCGTTGCCACTGCCAGCCGACCGCTCAGTGCCGCCGATCATGTCCGCGTCATGAGCGAGTATGGCCGCCGCGCCGAGGCCCGTGCCTATGCGCTGGGCAATCGCGGCCCGATCCGGGTTGGCGCCGACGGAAAGCTGCTGCCGGAGATTCTGGATGCCTACTGGGCGAACGGCTTCTACGTCTTCCAGGGCGTGGTCGGGCCGGAAGAACTGGCTGAGCTGCGTGCCGACATCGACAATGTGCTGTCGCGCGCGCCGGTGGCGCCCGACGCAAAAGTCGATCGCCTTGGACGGCCGGCCTCGACCGAAGGAATCATCAAGCCGCCCTATCGCTGGGCCAGGCCGCTCAGCGACCCCGTCGGCGGCACCGACAAGAACAACGGCCGTCATCCCGCGGCGATGCTGCAACCCGACGCCGGCGAGAACGCTCCCGAATGGACCGTCGAACTGCTCGACGGCAATCTCCATCTCAGCGATGCCTGCCTGCGGCTCTACGGCCATCCCGGATTGCTGACGGTCGCGGCATCGATTCTCGGCGACGATTTCGTGCCCTACAACGAAGTGACCTTCGTGAAGGAGCCGGGGCTCGGACCGTCGGTCGCCTGGCACCAGGACGGCACGACGCACTGGAACGCTCCCGACTGGGACGAGGGTGCACATGGCTTCAACTTCATGACACAGCTCTATCCCAGCACCGCGGCGAACTGCGTCTGGGTGCTGCCCGGCAGTCACAAGCGGGGCAAGGCCGACATCAAGAAGATGGTGGCCGAAGCCGGCTCCGATCGCATCGAAGGCGCTGTGCCGATGCTGTGCGATGCCGGCGACACGATCGTGACCAACCGGCAACTGGTGCACGGCTCTTTCGCCAACAGCTCGCCCGACCGGCGCATCACGCTCAACGAGGGCTTCTTCCCACGCAAGCGCGTGCTCAACGTCACGACGCGCCGTCTGCAGGGCAACATCGAGACCTACGACCAGGCGCGCATCGACGCGCGCTGCCGCATGCTCCAGATCGCGATCGACGCGCGCCGTCAGCGCTTCCCCGACGAGAAGGCCTATGTCTACAGGCCACTGATCGGTCACGAGGACGAGAACCGCTGGAACGAGCAGACGCGCGCCTCGGTGCTGAGAAATTACAACCGGCTCGACATGTTCATCTGACCTGCCGCAAGTCGGCAGCCTTTCCCGGCGTCGGAGTGCTAGGCTCAGGCATCCTTGCATCCGGAGGTTTCCATGGCCGGTCGTGCTTCCGCTCTTTCCCGCAGGACGCTCTTTGCTTCGGCCGCCGCTCGCGGCTCGCTTGACGTGGCCTGGAAGCAGATGACCGACGCCGGCGTCAAACGCGTCCAGGCGAGCGACATCGCCTGAGCTCCTTCGTTCACGCCGGCGCCTACGGCACCTTCCTGGTGCTGGTGGCGGGACTGACGAGCTTCGCCGCTTGCCTTGGTACGGGCTCTCTGGTGGTCCGCCTGGTCGGATTGCGATGGCCCGCGCCGTTCCTGCAGATCGCCGCAGTGCTGCTCGGCCTGCACCTCCAGAGCCTTGCCGTGCAGGCGCTCGCGATGGCGCATGCCGCGACCCCGGCCGCCCTGATCGGCCTCTGGATCGCAATGGTCGTGCTCGGGGCCTGCGGTATCGTTGGGCTGTGGCGATCGCTTCCGCCGCGCGAGCTGCCGGACATTCCCCCGAGCGCGCTGGCGCTGCTCGCCGTCGTCGCGGCGATCGGATTGGCGGCAGCCGTGGTGCCGTCGACCAAGATCGACGAGGTCTACTACGTCATTCCTTTCGCTGGCCGCCTTATCGCCGATCATGGGCTGATGGCCTATCGCCAGCCGGTCGAGGCGGCCGTTCTGGTGCAGATGACTTACGCCGCAGGCGCGGCACCGCTGCAGGCCCTGGGCTTTCCCGGTGCCGTCAATGTCGTGAGCTGGGCGCTCGGCCTGTCGCTGGTGTGGTTCGGTTGGCGGCTGCTGCGTGAGCAGGGGACAACCGGACCGCTTCCGTACGTCATCGTCGCGGCGGTCGCGGTCGGCGCCTATCCGCTGGTTTTCCATGTTACGGCCGGCAGTCATGCGCTGGGCGATCTCTCGCTTGCCGGGGCCGTGGTCGGACTGGCCTTTGCCGCACGATTGATCGCAGCCAACGGACCCTTGCCCTATGCCGCGCTGATGTCGCTGCTGTCGTGGAGCGCGGCGTCGGCAAAGCTCTCGCTGCTGCCGGTATCGGTTGCGTGCCTGGCGCTGGCCGCGGTGCCGGCATGGCACGCCGCGTCGGGAAGGCGGCTGTTTCTGGTGTTGGCACTCGGCTGGGCGTGGCTGCTATTCGGCGCGCCGATCGCCGTGTGGGACTGGCTGCATACCGGCTCGCCGTTCGGGCCGGTGCTGGCGGATCTCCTCGGCTCGACGTTCTTCGCGCCGGGGGCATTTGCCGAATACGCCGCCCGCACCCGCGACAACGACTGGAAATTTGACGGGCCGTTTCTCCTCGACAACGGCGCCGCATTGGCCGGGCTGGTTTGGCTCGCCGTGGCGGGGCTGTTCCTGTCGTCCGGCTGGCCGGCTGCGTTCCGGTGGATGGCGGCCGCTCTGTTGCTGGGGCAAGCGATCCTGCTGGCTGCGCTGCTGCCGGGGCACGTGCGCTTTCTCGGGGGCTTGCCCGCCGGTCTCGCAATCTGCTGCGCGCTGCGCCCGCCGGCTTGGTTGGAACGGCCCCGGCGTGGAGTGCTGGCCTTCGTCTTTCTGCTCGTGGTGCCGTGGCTCGCGGGGCAGGTGGTCTATGGCGCGCAATTCGTGCCGCAGGCACTCGGGCGCGAGGACGGCACGGCCTTCCTGCGTCGGCACATCGCGCTGTTCGACGACTTCCGACGGCTCGACTCGCTGTTGCCACGCGATGCTGTGCTCATCGCGCCGGGCATGCGTGCGGCATCGGCCTACGCACCGCGGCCCATGCTGTTCGACCCGGCCGACCTGCCGAACGACCGACCGGCATTCCTGCTGACCGTCTCCGGCAGCGAAACCCCGGAAGGCATCGCTGTCGGAACCGAAGTCTACGCCAATCCGATCGCCCGGCTGTCGATCGGGCGGCGGTGGTGGGTGCCGGCCTTGGAAGGCGACCTGCGCGTCTACTCGGTCCGGCGTGGAACCAGCTTGCGATAGAGGTGCTAGCTCGTCGCCGCGCCCTGTTCGTGACGCCGGCTCATCTCCTAGAGGCCGATCGCCATGACAGGGCCATTCAGCGCGAATTCCGAAATCAGCGGAAACACCAGCGGCTGCTATCCGTGGCCCCAGGCGAGCCGTGACAGGATGGGGCCGATCAGTGGATAGAGCGCAGGCAGGCGGGTCCGAAGGTCACGTGTTGCTCGCGTGGCTCGGCCGGCCAAGTGAACGGGTCGATCGCGACGGAGCCGCGAGCCACCATGTGAAATAATCGATCCCAGCCCGAGGGTGCCGTTTTCCTTTCTCGGTTCGGACTTCTGAAGCCCCAAGAAGGGCGGCGGGAGCAGTCGTATGGTTTCGACATTCCCTATGAAAGTCAGCGGGTTAGGATGAATACAATATCCCTACTCTTGTTACCTATTTGGGGTTTGCAAAGAACGGGGACTGAGATATATCTGCTGCGCGAGTGCAGAGATTTGGGGTCTCTGCAGTCACTGGGGTGTAACGCCGCCGGCCCGGCAGGGTCGGAGGACTAGTGGGAAGGTGGAAGTAATGCGCCACATCATCGTCGCTGGAGCCATGTTGCTGGTTGCGATCACTGTGACCTTCGGGACCGCGAGCGTGCTGCAGGTGGTCGCGCAGGGCCAGCGCAACGGCAGCGAGCCGTCCGTCGTGGAGGCAAGCAAGCCCGCGATCAAGCCGGCCAATGGCAAGGAGCGTGTCGCCGTTCCGGTTCGTACCGCGGCGGCCTACAACTTCTGACGAATTGAACCGCGGCCATCGCGCGGACTGAGTTTGAGAAAGCGCCCCGGTTTCCGGGGCGCTTTTTCGTTGCGTCGGCTGCACTGTGCCGTGCCCCATGCAGAGCCGCTTGCCGAGGGCGGGCCCGATGAAAATGCGAGGCCGTGCGCGCCTGTGCTAGCGTTGCGATCGGGAGGAAATCATGACGGCATCCAGCAAGGCGCCGCGCCGGCTCGGCGGCAGCGATCTCAGCGTCTTTCCCGTCGGTCTCGGCCTGATGTCGCTCTCGGGCGCCTACGGCAAGAGCGACGACGCCGCCGGCATCCAGGTGATTCACCACGCGATCGACCGCGGCGTCACCTTCCTCGACAGTTCCGACATGTATGGCTGGGGCCATAACGAAACCTTGCTGGGTAAGGCGCTGGCCGGTGGCCGCCGCAGCAGGGTCGTGCTGGCGACCAAGTTCGGACAGGTTCAGCGGCCGGGCGGCGCCAACGGGGTCGACGGCAGTCCGGCGCACGTGAAAGCCGCGTGCGACGCCAGCCTGAAGCGGCTCGGCGTCGACGTCATCGACCTCTACTACCAGCACCGCGTCGATCCCGCGGTGCCGATCGAGGAGACGGTCGGCGCCATGGCCGGGCTGGTCAAGGCCGGCAAGGTGCGGGCTCTGGGGCTCAGCGAAGCGGCACCCGACACGATCCGGCGCGCCCACAAGATCCATCCGATCGCCGCGGTGCAGAGCGAATACTCGCTGCTCTATCGCAAGGATGCCGAGGAGACGATCGCGACCACCCGCGCGCTCGGCATTTCCTATGTCGCCTACGCGCCGCTCGGACGCAGCCTGCTCACCGGTTCGGTCCGCCAGGCGTCGGACATTCCCGAGGGCGACGGCCGCGGCCGCCATCCGCGCTTTGCCGCCGACAATCTGGCGCGCAATCTCGCGCTCGCGGCCACCGTCGAGGCGATGGCGCGCGAAAAAGGCGCGACGCCGGGTCAGATCGCGCTCGCCTGGGTGCTGGCGCAGGGGCCGGACATCGTGCCGATACCGGGCACCAAGCAGACGGCCCGGGTCGACGAGAATATAGGCGCCCTCGACGTCGTGCTGTCGGCCGACGACGTGAAGCGTCTTTCGGCCGCTCTGCCGCCTGGCGCCGCCGCCGGTACGCGCTATGCCGAAGCGCTCATGAAGGGCGTGCATCTGTGAAGGAGAGAGGGCCAATGCGTATTCAACGACGGGAACTGATCGCCGGTGGTGCCGCGGCCGGCCTGGCCCTTGGCGGCGTCCGGCCGCTCCGCGCCGACACCTTTCCCTCCAAGCAGATCCGCTGGGTCATCCCGTTCGCCCCGGGCGGCAACTACGACGTGACGTCGCGCATCGTCGCCGAACCGATGGGCAAGCAGCTTGGCCAGAGCGTGCTGATCGACAACAAGCCCGGCGCCGGCGGCGTGGTCGGCCTCGAGAACGCTGTCGCGGCCCTCGCCGACGGCTACACGATCGTGATGGCCAGCTTCACCGTTGGTTACGTCGCGCCGATCTTCGCGGGCAAGCAGCAGATGCTGCAGCTGCTGGCCCCGGTCAGCATCCTGACCACCGCGCCGACCCTGATCGTCACGCGCGCCGACGGCCGCTTCAAGGATATCGCCACCCTGATCGCCGAAGTGAGGGCCAAGCCCGGCACCGTGAGCATCGGTCACTCCGGCAACGGCACGACCAATCATGTCTCGATCCTGCGGATGCAGCTCAACGAAGACATAAAGTTCAATATTGTGCCCTATCGCGGCTCCGGGCCCGGCATCAATGACCTGTTGGCTGGCAACATCGACTGCTTCGCCGATCAGCTCACAAGCTCGATGCCCCATATCAAGGCCGGCAAGCTGCGGCCGCTGGTCAATTTCGGCCTCGAGAGGATTCCCGATCTACCTGACGTCCCGACCCTCAAGGAGGCAGGTTTCAAGCCCTTCGAGGGTGGCACGACTGCCGGCGTCTTCGTGCGCCGGGAAACACCGCCGGAGATCGTCGCCCGGCTCAATGAAGGCGTGGTCGCGGGTCTGAAGGATCCGACCGCCAACCAGCGCCTGCGCGATCTGGGCGCGGTGGTGCGGCCGTCAACGCCGGCCGAGTTTACGGCGGCCCTCAAGGCCGACGAGGACAGCGTCGTGGAGTTGCTGCAAAAAGGCCTTCTCAAGCCCGAATAGCTCGGGCCTACGGGCGGCGAGCGTCAGGCGATGTCCTTCATCACCGCCCAGAGATCGGCCTTGCGTTCGAAACCGATGCCCGGCGCGTCGGGCATCTTCACGCGGCTGTCCTCGACCGGGCAGTCGTCGGCGAAACCGCCGAACGGCGCGAAGACCTGCGGGTAGGATTCGTTGCCGCCGCACTGCAGGCCGACGGCGATGTTGAGCGCAAACTGGTGGCCGCCGTGCGGCACGCAGCGTCGGGGCGACCAGCCGTTCTCTCTCAGCATGTCGAGCGTGCGTAGGTACTCGACCAGCCCGTAGCTGAGCGCCGGATCGAACTGCAGGATGTCGCGATCGGGCCGCAGGCCGCCGTGGCGGATCAGGTTGCGCGCGTCCTGCATGGAAAAGAGGTTCTCGCCGGTGGCGAGCGGCGGACCGTACTGGGTCGCGAGTGCCGCGTGCGCCAGGTAGTCGAGCGGGTCGAGCGGCTCCTCGTACCAGCGCAGGCCGTAGCCCCTGATCGCGTTGCCGAATTCGATCGCCGTCGGCAGGTCGAACTTGCCGTTGACGTCGACGGCGAGCTTCTCGCCCGAACCGACGATCTTGAGTACCGCTTCGATTCGCTTGAGGTCCTCGGCGAGCGGCACGCCGCCTACCTTCATCTTTACGCAAGTGTAGCCCAGGCCGAGATAGTGCTTCATCTCATCCTGCAGCCCTTCGAGATCCTTGCCTGGGTAATAGTAACCGCCGGCGGCATAGACCCACGCCTTGTCGTCGTACTTGCCGCCGTTGTGGCGGTCGGCCAGCAGCTTCCACAGTGGCACCCGCTTGGCCTTGGCGACGGCATCCCAGAGCGCCATGTCGAGCACTCCGACCGCGACCGAGCGCTCGCCGTGGCCGCCCGGCTTCTCGTTGCCCATCATCGCCTTCCAGCACTTGGCCGGATCGAGCAGGCCCTCGCCGTCCAGCAGGCTGTCGGCCTTGGCGTCGCGCAGGCGCGGAATGAAGCGCTCGCCGAGCAGGCCGTGCTGGGCATAGCGGCCGTTGGAATTGAAGCCGTAGCCGATCACCGGCTTGCCCTCGACCTCGAGGTCGGTGACCACCGCCACGACGGAGGCCGTCATCTGGCTGAAGTCGATATAGGCGTTGGCGATGTTGGACCGGATCGGCGAGACGATGTCGCGGATGGCGACGATACGCATTTCTTGCTCCCCAGAGCGTGATGACTTCAGGCGGCGGCCGGCCCGGACCGACGGGGCTGGCGCATCTGGCGGCTGAGCAGCCACCAGGCGATGGCGGCATTTAGCACATTCCAGGCGATGCCGTTGATGAAGGCGGCCCTATACGAGCCCGTCATGTCGAACAGCACGCCGCCCATCCAGCCGCCCAGCGCCATGCCGACGATGGTCGACGACACCGTGAGTCCGACCCGGCTCGCCGCCTCACGCGCCGGGAAATACTCCCGGATGATGATGGCGTAGGACGGCACGATGCCGCCCTGAAACAGTCCGAACAGGGCAGACGAGATGTAGAGCGACACGAGCGAATCGGAGATCAGATAGAAGACTAGCGCGAGGCACTGCAGCGTCGAGCCGATCAGCAGGGTCATGGCGCCGCCCACCCGATCGGCGAGCCAGCCGGAGGCGATGCGGCTCACGATGCCGAAGCCCAGCATCAGCGACAGCATTTCCGCGCCGCGCGCCACGCCGTAGCCCAGGTCGGCGCAGTAGGCGACGATGTGGACCTGCGGCATCGACATCGCGACGCAACAGGAGAGACCCGCCAGCACGAGCAGGGCCTGCAGCGCATTGGGCGACAGGCCGAGCGAGGCGATCGAGCGGCTGGTGACCGTGGCCGTATTGGCGGCATCGTGACCCGGCGGCCGGCGGCCCAAGGTCAGCGCCAGTGGGATCATCGTGATCAGGCAGAGTACGGAAAACGACAGATACGCGAAGCGCCAGCCATGGTCGTGGATCAGCAACTGGACGATCGGCGGCCAGATCGTGCCGGCGATATAGTTGCCTGAGGCCGCGATCGCGACGGCGATGCCGCGGCGCTTCTCGAACCAGAGCGAGATGTCGGCGATCAGCGGCGCGAAGGTCGCCGCGGCACTGAAGCCGACCAGTGACTGGGCGGCGGCAAACATGATCAGCGAGGAGGTTGCGGTGGCGAGCGCAAAGCCCGCCGCCAGGCCGATCGCGCTCAGGGTCGAGGTGAAGACGATGCCGCGGCGATCGACCAGGCGTCCGAGCACGACGCCGCCTACGACGAAGCCCATCATGTTCATGGAGTAGGCGAAGGAGATGTCGGCGCGCGTGACGCCGAGATCGATCTGCACGGCGGGCATGGCGACGGCCAGTGCCCACATGCCGATGCCGCCCATGGTGCTGATGATCACGCTGGCGAGCAGGCGTCGCCAGGCGTAGCCGCTGTCGATCAGGGGGCTCATGCACTCATGCCGGGGCTTGTCACGCGAAGATTGGTCACGCGAATACCTGCCGGCGGTTCTGCCGGATCAGCAGCCCCCAGATCATGAT
>CAWUOG010000037.1:0-15890 GCA_963923875.1 uncultured Alphaproteobacteria bacterium | reverse complement strand
GCAAGCTGGGCTTCGTCGCCGCCAAGCCGATCCCGCAGGTCCTGCGCAACATCAATGCCTTCACCCTCGGCGCACAGTCGGTCAACCCGAAGGTCACCACGCAGGCGATCTTCACCGGCGACTGGGCGCTGCCCGTCAAGGAGGCCGAGGCGACCAACTCGATGATCGCGCAGGGTGTCGACGTCGTTACCTGCCACGTCGACTCGCCCAAGGTCGTTATGGAAACGGCCGAGCGCGCCGGCATCTTCTGCTCGGGCTACCACTGCAACCAGGCCGCGCTGGCGCCCAAGGGTTACCTGACCGGCGCCGAATGGAACTGGGAAAAGGTCTATGTCGACATGGTCGAGTCGATGAAGGCCGGCAAGGCGCCGGGCAACTTCGTGCGCGGCGGCCTGAAGGAAGGTTTCGTGCGGACCTCGGCCTACGGCCCCGCGGTATCGGCGGCGGCCAAGGAGAAGGCCGACGCGGCCAAGACCGCGGTGCTGAACGGCAGCCTGTCGATCTACAAGGGCGCGCTGAAGGACAACAAGGGCAACGTCGTCATTCCGGCGGGCACGTCCTACGCCATCACCGAGCCCAAGCTCGAGAGCATGAACTACCTGGTCGAGGGCGTGATCGGCGCGACGTCGTAAGGACCACCGGAGGTGACGCGTAGCCACCCTCCCCATTCGGATGGGGAGGTGTCGGCGTCTTACGCCGGCGGAGGGGTCATCGCCGATCGTGCGGCCCTGACCCCTCCGTCGCGGATTACCGCGCCACCTCCCCCGATGATGGGGGAGGAGTAATGCGCATGGGTGCCGCCCTCGAACGGATCGCCGTGCCGACGCTGGCATTGCTGGCGTCGGCCGTGCTGTTCGGGCTCCTGCTCGCGATCTATGCCGGGGTCGATCCGTTCGAAGCCTTCGGGCTGATGTACCAGGGCGCGTTCGGCAGCTGGTTCTCGTGGCAGAACACGCTGACTCGCGCGGCCCCCCTGATCCTCACGGCGCTCTGCACCGCGCTTCCCGCCCGGCTGGGGCTGGTGATCATCGGCAACGAAGGGGCGCTCGTGCTGGGCGGCGTCGCCGCAGCGGCGGCGGGCATTGCCATCGCAGGCGCGCCGCCGCTGGTCGTGCAGCTCGCGATGGCGTTGGCCGGCATGGCAATGGGCGGCGTCTGGATCGCGCTGGCCGGCGGCCTCCGCCAGTATCGCGGCGTCAACGAGACGATCTCCAGCCTGCTGCTGACCTACATCGCCATCGCCCTGATGAACCATTTCGTCGAGGGCCCGCTGCGCGATCCGACCAGCCTCAACAAGCCGTCCACCTTCCCGATCGGCGACACCAACATGATCGGCGCTATCCCCGGAACCGACGTGCATTTCGGCCTGGTGTACGGTGTCGTCGCCTGTCTCGCGATCTACCTCTTCCAGCGCTTCACGACCTTCGGCTTCGCCATGGAAGTGATCGGCGGCAATCCGAAGACCGCGCGCATGATGGGCCTCAATGTCGGCCGCTACGTGCTGCTGGCTTGCGCCACCGGCGGCGCGGCGGCGGGCCTCGCCGGCATGGTCGAGGTCGCGGCGGTGCACGGCAAGGCCAACGCCTCGCTGGCCGTCGGCTACGGCTACTCCGGCATCCTGGTCTCGTTCCTCGCCCGCCATCATCCCGCGGCGATCGTGCCTGTGGCGATCCTGCTGGGCGGCATCGGCGCCTCGGGCGGCCTGTTGCAGCGAAGGCTCGACCTGCCCGACGCCGCCGTCGTCGTCCTGCAGGGCATCATCTTCGTGGCCATTCTCGCCAGCGAGACGCTCTATGGCCGCCTCTGGAAGCAGAAGGAGGCGCGCTGATGGATCAGACGTCGCTCGGCCTGTGGGGCGTACCGCTCGCGATGTTGGCCGGCGCGATCCGCGTCAGCACGCCGTTCATCTTCGTGAGTGTCGGCGAATGCCTGACCGAGCGCTCGGGTCGCATCAATCTCGGTCTCGAGGGCACGCTGGTGATGGGCGCGATGAGTGCCTACGGCGTGGCGCTGGTCTCGGGCTCGCCATGGCTCGGTGTCGGCGTCGCGGCCTGCGTCGGTCTGCTGCTGGGCGCCCTGCATGCCGGCATCTGCCAGCTGCCGCGGGTCAATGACATCGCGACCGGCATCGGCCTGATGTTGTTCGCCACCGGTCTGGCCTTCTTTCTCGGCAAACCGTTCATTCAGCCAAAGGCCCCGAACCTCGGCGCGATCGAGCTGGGGTGGTGGAGCAGCATCCCACAGGTGAAGCAGGCGCTGCAGGTGAACTACCTGTTCGTGCTCGGCATCGTTCTGGCTTTCGCCCTCGCTTGGGCGCTGAAGAACACGCGGTGGGGTCTGATCGTTCGGCTGGCTGGCGAGAGCGTCGATGCCGCCCTCGCCATGGGCGCCTCGGTCGCCCGGACACGCCTGATTGCGACCTCGATCGGCGGCGCCTTCTCCGGCGTCGGCGGCGCGTTCCTGTCGCTCTATTACCCGGGCAGCTGGAACGAGGGTCTGTCGAGCGGTCAGGGCCTGATGGCCGTGGCGCTGGTGATCTTCGCGCGCTGGGACCCTATCCGCTGCCTGTGGGCCTCGCTGCTGTTCGGCGCCGCCGGCGCCATCAGTCCAGCGCTGCAGTCGGTCGGCGTCACCCAGGGATACTATCTCTTCAGTGCTGCGCCCTACGTGCTCACGCTCGGCCTGATGATCGCGACCTGTTCGCCCGAGCGCAGCCTGCGCGGCGCGCCCGGCGAACTGGGTGCCGTGAAGTGAGGGAAAGAACATGAGCAGCAAACACGTCGAGTCGCATCCCTACCCCTGGCCGTACAACGGCGACCTGCGGCCCGAGAACACGGCGCTGATCATCATCGACATGCAGACCGACTTCTGCGGCGTCGGCGGCTACGTCGACAAGATGGGCTACGATCTGTCGCTGACCCGCGCCCCGATCGAACCGATCAGGAAGCTTCTGGCGGCCGCGCGCAAGGCGGGCTGGCACGTGATCCATACCCGGGAGGGTCACCGCCCCGACCTTTCAGACCTGCCGGCCAACAAGCGTTGGCGATCCCGGCAGATCGGCGCGGGCATCGGCGATCCCGGCCCGTGCGGCCGCATCCTGGTGCGCGGCGAGCCCGGCTGGGAGATCATTCCGGAACTTGCGCCGGTGGCCGGCGAGCCGATCATCGACAAGCCGGGCAAGGGCTCGTTCTGCGCCACCGATCTCGAGCTGATGCTGCGCACCCGCGGCATCGAGAACCTGGTGCTGACCGGCATCACCACCGACGTCTGCGTGCACACCACGATGCGCGAGGCCAACGATCGCGGCTTCGAGTGCCTGATCCTCGAGGACTGCACCGGCGCCACCGATAGGGGTAACCACCTCGCGGCCCTGAAGATGGTCGAGATGCAGGGCGGCGTGTTCGGCGCCGTCGCCAGCTCCACCGCCGTGCTGAAGGTCCTCTCATGACGATGACGGTCGGCGCCCCGCACCTGCCGCCGCACGAGGGAGCGCCGTCGCTCGATCTGATCGGCTTCTCCAAGCGCTTTGGCACGCTGGCAGCGCTCGACAACGTCTCGGTCAAGATCAGGTCGGGCGCGTTCCATGCGCTGCTTGGCGAGAACGGCGCAGGCAAGAGCACTCTGGTGAAGTGCGCCATGGGCTACTACAGCGCCGACGAGGGCCAGATCCTGCTGAACGGCCGCGAGGTCGACATCGAGCACCCGCGCCAGGCCCATCAACTCGGGCTGGGCATGGTCTATCAGCACTTCACTCTGGTGCCGAACATGACGGTTCTCGAGAACTTCGTGCTGTCACGCGGCGACCTGCCGGCGGTGATCGACTGGACGAGCGAGCGCCGGGTGCTGAAGGACTTCTTCTCGACCACGCCGTTCGCGGTGCCGGTCGACGTCGCCGTGGGCGACCTGGCGGCCGGCCAGAAGCAGAAAGCCGAAATCCTGCGCCAACTCTACCTGAAGCGGAACCTGCTGATCCTCGACGAGCCGACCTCGGTGCTGACGCCGGACGAGGCCGACGAGGTGTTGTCGACGCTCAAGAAGCTGACCCAGGCCGGGCAGCTCACGATCGTCACCATCACCCACAAATTCCGGGAGGTGAATGCCTTCTGCGATACCGTGACGGTCCTGCGGCGCGGCCAGCTGGTCGGCACCAGGCCGGTGTCCGAGCTCGACAACGACACCATGGCCGAGATGATGGTCGGCCGCCGCGATACCCGCGCCACCGTCGAGCGCGAGGCCCGAGCCCCGGGCAAGCCGGTGCTGGCGATCGACAAGCTCTCGGTCGCCGACCATGTCGGCCAGCTCGCGGTCGAGGATCTGTCGCTGGAAATCCGCGCCGGTGAGATCGTCGGCGTCGCCGGTGTCTCGGGCAACGGCCAGCGCGAACTGGTGGAAACCCTCGCCGGCCAGCGCCACGCCCGGTCGGGCGGCCTGAAGGTGCATGGTGAACCCTATACTGCGACCCGGCCGGAGATGATCCGGCACAAGATCGCCTGTCTTCCCGAGGAGCCGTTGCGGAACGCCTGTGTCGCCGAGATGTCGGTGGCCGAGAACATGGCGCTGCGCTCGTTCGACCAGCCGCCGTCCTCGCCCGACGGCGTGCGGCTGCGGCGCTCTCCCATGCGCGACGCCGCGCGAAGGCTGATCGAGGCCTACAAGGTGAAGACGCCGGGCCCGGATGCGGCGATCAAGGGGCTGTCCGGCGGCAACGTGCAGCGTGCCGTGCTGGCGCGCGAGCTCTCCAGCGAGGGCGACCTGCTGATCGTGGCCAATCCCTGCTTCGGCCTCGACTTCGCAGCCGTGGCCGAAATCCGCGCCAGGATCGTGCAGGCGCGCAATCGCGGCGCCGCCGTGCTGTTGGTCAGCGAGGACCTCGACGAGATCCTGCAGCTGTCCGACCGCATCGTGGTGATGTTCGACGGCAGGCTGGCGCTCGAGACGCCGTCGGCCGCGGCCGATGTCGGGGCGATCGGCCGCGCGATGGCGGGACACTGAGGAACGATCACCGATGAAGCATATCGAGGCTCAACCCTTCGCGTTCTCGTTCGATCCGGCGCATACCGCGCTGATGGTGATCGACATGCAGCGCGACTTCATCGAGCCCGGCGGCTTCGGTGCTACCTTGGGCAACGACGTGAGCCTCCTCAAGAAAATCGTGCCGACGGTGGGTCGCCTGATCGATGCATTCCGTATGGCCGGCCTGCCGATCATCCATACCCGCGAGTGCCACAAGCCCGACCTGTCGGACCTGCCCAAGGCCAAGCATCTGCGCGGGAAGCCGTCGATGCGCATCGGCGATCCGGGCCCGATGGGCCGGATCCTGATCGCGGGCGAACCTGGCGCCGACATCATCCCCGAACTTGCGGCCCGGCCGGGTGAGATCGTGCTCGACAAGCCGGGCAAGGGTGCGTTCTACGCCACGCCGCTGTCGCAGATCCTGGCGGACAAGAAGATCACGCATCTGGTGTTTGCGGGCGTTACGACGGAAGTGTGCGTGCAGACCACGATGCGCGAGGCCAACGACCGCGGCTTCGAGTGTCTGCTGGCTGAGGATGCGACCGAAAGCTATTTCCCGGAGTTCAAGGAAGCCGCCGTCGAGATGATCCGCGCGCAGGGCGCGATCGTCGGCTGGACGGCAAGCGTCGATCAGATCGCCAAAGCCTTGCGGGGTTAAGGGCGCGCCCGGCGGCGTTGCGCCCTTAGTGAAGGGCGCGTTCGCGGCTGACGTAGTGGCCGCGCTTCAGTTCCTTGAAGAAATGCGGCACCTGCGGATGCGACACCGGCTTGCCGGTATCGTCCGGCAGCAGGTTCTGTTCCGACACATAGGCGACATAGGTCGTCTGCGAATTCTCGGCGAGCAGGTGATAGAAGGGCTGGTCACGGCGCGGCCGGACTTCTTCGGGGATCGACGCCAGCCACTCCTCGGTGTTGGCGAACACCGGGTCGACGTCGAAGATCACGCCCCGAAAGGGGTAGATGCGGTGCTTCACCACCTGGCCGATGGCGAACTTGGCCGTGCGCATGGGAGGGGTCCCTACGCCGGAAGCAACGGTCTGGTTGGTGATGTTCATAACGAAAGTATTACCTCGAACCGGGCGGCAGGCAACGCGCCTGAGGCGCGAATCAACCCGGACAATGCAAGAACCGATGCAACAATACGTTACCCTGCATCTTGAAGACCGGGACGCAAGAACGCGGCCAAAGTACGGCCCCCACCCGGGTGCTCCGGTCGGTTGACGGCGGGCCCGGCCTGTGGACTCTGGTGTCGCGAGGCAACTCGGGAACCTCTTTTTTGACCGACAGTCTGAAAGTCCGCTTCTGGGGCGTACGCGGCTCCATCTCCTGCTCGGGTGCAGAATATGCGCGCTACGGCGGAAATACCTCCTGCCTGGAGATCACGGCCGGCGGACGCCGCCTGATTTTCGATGCGGGCACCGGTATCCGTACGCTCGGCCTGCAACTCGCGCGCAAGACCGGAATCGATCTCGACATCTACTTCACGCACACGCACCTGGATCACATCTCGGGCCTGACCTTCTTTGCCCCGCTGTTCGATCAGGACAGCACCGTGCGCATGTGGGCCGGCCATCTGGAAGAGCCGTACACCTTGAAGAAGGTCGTCGCCAACCTCATGCAGGCGCCGCTCTATCCGGTCACGCTCGACGTCTTCCACGCGAAGGTCGAGTTCAAGGAATTCAAGTCGGGCGATGCGCTGACCTGCGGCGCCATGGCGATGCGCACCACTCCGCTCAACCATCCCAATGGTGCGACCGGCTATCGCATCGATCACGGCGGCAAGTCGATCTGCTACATCACCGACACGGAGCACCGCGAAGGGGGACTTGACCGCAACATCGTCGAGCTGTGCCGCGGCGCCGACCTCATGATCTACGACGCGAGCTACACCGACGCGGAGTACCCCAAGTACAAGGGCTGGGGCCATTCGACCTGGCAGGAAGCCGTGCGTATCGCCGACGCCGCCAGCGTGGCGACCGTCGTTCTGTTCCATCACGATCCCAGCCACGACGACGCCTTCATGGACGGCGTCGCTCGCGATGCCGCAGCGCTCAGGCCCGGCACCGCTGCCAATGGCCTGCCACGGGTGATCGTGGCGCATGAAGGCCTGACGCTCACGCCGTGACCCAGAAAGTGAATTGGCGGGGACGCTGGCGCCGCATGGCGCTCGGCCTTCCCACGGTGCTCGGGCTCAAGCCACGCGGCTGGTTCATCCCGCATCGCTACGCCCCGCTGCTTCCGCCGCCCGGCGCGCAACCGCCTTATCCCGCGATCGAGGCGTTGTTCGAGCGGCGGTCGCCAGACTTCGCAAGAGTGATCGATCAGGTCGAGAACCATGCCAAGCCGCTGGAAGGCCTCAACGGCCTGCTCGAACAGTCGTGGTTCCCCTCGCTGGATGCCTCCGTCGCCTACACCATGGTACGCGAGCGCAGGCCGCAGAAAATCGTCGAGGTCGGTTCGGGTCATTCGACCCGCGTGCTCGCCCGTGCGCTGGGAGGTGTCGGCGAGATTGTGGCCATCGACCCCATGCCGCGCGCCGACATCGCGGGACTGCCGGGCGTACGCGTCGTGGCCAGCACGCTCCAGACTGCGCCGCGCGACTTGTTCGACAGCCTGAAGCCTGGCGACCTGCTGTTCATCGACTCGAGCCATATTCTGATGCCGGGCAGCGACGTCGACTTGCTGCTCAACCGCGTGCTGCCGCGCCTGCCGGCCGGCGCGCTGATTCACATCCACGACATCTTCCTGCCGTTCGACTATCCGGCGATCTGGGGTTGGCGAAACTACAACGAGCAGCAGGGAGTGGCGCCCCTGCTGGCCAGCGGCCTCTACACACCGCTGTTCTCCAGCGCCTGGGTCGAGCGGCGCATGGCGGACCGGCTGGCCGGCTCGGTGATCGCCCGCCTGCCGCGCCCGGCCGACGCCCTGCCCGCCAGTCTCTGGCTCGAGAAGCGCTGATGCTCGCGCGCTTGCGCGACTGGTTGTTCGACGGCGGCGGACCGGAGAACCTGCCACAACGCGTGCGCCAGGCGATCCGGCTGCAGCAGGAGCGCAGCGAGATCATCATCGGTTGGGTCCAGCTGCTGCTCGTGGCGCTGGTCGCGACAGTCTACGAATCGACCTCCATGCCGACCGGCGTGGTGCAGGACGAATACTCATTCGAAACCAAGGTGTTCGTCGTCTTCGGCGCTTTTTGCATTGTGCGCCTGATCCTGGCCTATCGTCGGCTGCTGCGCCCCTGGATGCTCTACGTGTCGGTCGTGGCGGACATCGCATTGCTGATGGGGCTGATCTATTCCTTCCACTACAAGTACGCCCAGCCTGCCGCCTTCTATTTGAAGGCGCCGACGCTGCTCTATGTGTTCCTGTTCATCGCGCTAAGGACGCTGAGGTTCGAGGCAAGGTTCGTGCTGTTTACCGGCCTGGTGGCGGTGATCGGCTGGACGTTGCTGGTGCTTTACGTCCTGAGTGGCATGGGCGGGCCGGACTACCCGGTGACCGATGATTTCGTCGAGTACCTGACCTCCAACGTCGTGTTGTTTCACGCCGAAGTGGACAAGGTAATCGCCATTGCGCTCACCACCATCGTGCTGGCGCTGGCGATCTCGCGGGCCCGCCACCTGCTGGTGCGCGCCGTCACCGAAGGGGCGGCCGCCGCCGACCTGTCGCGATTCTTCGATCCCGAGGTCGCCCAGCGCATCCGAGGCGCCGCCACCGCGATCAAGGCCGGCGAGGGCGAATTGCGGGACGTTGCGATCCTGACCGTCGATCTGCGCGGCTTCACAAGGCTCTCGACCGAGCTGCCGCCGGACGACGTCATGAAGGTGCTGCAGGATTACCAAGGCCGAATCTGCCCCAGGATCGTGGGAAATGGCGGCAGCATCGACAAGTTCCTGGGCGACGGCATCCTCGCCTCATTTGGCGCCGTGACCCCCTCGACCACACCGGCCGCAGACGCGCTGCGTGCCGCCGATGCCGTGCTGGAGGCCGCCGAGCAGTGGGCGCGCGATCGCCAGACCGCCGGGCTGGCGCCGCTCGCGCTCGGCATGGCGCTGTCGGCGGGCCGCGTGGTGTTCGGGGCCGTGGGCGACGGCGAGCGCCTCGAATTCACCGTAATTGGCGACGCGGTCAACTTCACGGCGAAGCTCGAGAAGCACAACAAGGAGGAAGGCACGCGTGCCCTGACCGATGCCCGGACCTACGCCCTGGCGGAGGAACAGGGCTACAATCCGCCGGAGGCGCGCGAACGTAGAAGCGGGCGTAAGGTGGCAGGGGTAGCCGAGCCCATAGATATCGTGGTCTTGAGCGCCTGACGGGTGCCCTGCGGGGACCGGCCGGCGGGGCTGCCGTTGCCTTGCCCTTTCCTCATTCGCAGCCTATGTAATTCGCAGCGAGGCGATCGTGGGCAATAACTACGACATCATTCTGATCGGACTGGTCGCGGTGTTCCTGATCCTGCGACTGCGTTCGGTGCTCGGCAAACGTACCGGCAACGAGCGTCCGCCGGCGCGCGATCCGTTCACGCCACCGACTCCACCCAATGCACCGCCGCGCATCGGCACCGACGCTGCGCAGGGCAATGACAATGTCGTGCAGATGCCGACGCCGCGTACTTCCTCTCCGACCTCCGGCCCGGGTGGCATTCGCGCCACCGTGATGCCCACGGCCACCGCCGGCGTTGCGGCGATCCGTGCCACCGATCCAGGCTTCGACGCCCTGGGATTCGCCGCCGGTGCACGCTCGGCCTTCACCACGATCGTCGAAGCCTTTGCCAAGGGCGACACCGCGCCACTCAAGGCGCTGCTCGATCCGCCTACCTACGCGAGTTTCGAGCAGGCGATCCGTGGCCGCGCCGAGCGCAACGAAAAAGCCGAATGCACCCTGATCGGCTTCGAGGCGTCCGACATCGCCGGCGCCGAGATGCATGGAGACTTCGCGCAGGTGACCGTTCGCTTCATCAGCGAGCAGATCAACGTCACCCGCAATGCCGAAGGCCAGGTTGCCGACGGCAATCCCAACGAAGTGCAGAAGGTCATCGATCTCTGGACGTTCCGCCGGAACACCAAGTCGAGCGACCCGAACTGGCAGTTGGTGAAGACTGAAAGCGAAGGCTGAGGGAGGCGTTTGCTGATGCGTTGGGGCGTATCGTCCGGCGGCGCGATCCTTTCGATCGCCGCTGCCGGCCTTCTTGCCGCCTGCGCAGGCACCGGCGACGGGCCGGCCGAGAAGAAGGTCGCCATGACGCCAATCTCGTACAACGAGATCGCGGGCTGGGCCGACGATCAGCATTTCGACGCCGTAACCGCCTTCCGCAACTCCTGCCCCAAACTCGCCAGCGGGCCCGACAGCAAGATCGCGACCGACGGTGGCGAGAAGATCGTCACTGCATCCGAGTGGAAGCGGATCTGCGATGCCGCCGCCGGAGTGCCGAAGGGCGACAACCGCGCAGCCCGACGCTTCTTCGAGGAGAACTTCAGGCCGCTGGTGGTCCAGGCGCCGGGGAGTTTCACGGGCTATTTCGAGCCCGAACTCCGCGGCAGCCGCGCGCCCTCGCGCCTGTTCACCGTGCCTGTCTATCGCAAGCCCCCCGACCTAACCGACAAGCCCTACTACACCCGCGCCGAGATCGAGCAAGGCGTGCTGAAGGGCAAGGGCCTGGAAGTCGCCTGGGTTCAGGATGCGGTCTCGCTGTTCGAGGCCCAGGTCCAGGGCAATGGCCGGGTCCACTTGGCCGAGGGCGGGGTCCTTAGCCTGGGTTTTGACGCCTCGAACAACCGCCCCTACACGGCGATCGGCAGTGTCCTGGTCGAGATGGGTGTGATGAAGCGCGAGGACGTGACCTGGCCCGCGATCCGCGACTGGCTGAAGCGCAACCCGGCCAAGGGGCGCGAGGTGATGCGCCGCAACGAGCGTTACATCTTCTTCAAGGACACCCGGAGCGCCGCCGCCACCGGGTCGCAGGGCGTGGCGCTGGTAGCGCAGCGCAGCCTTGCCGTCGATCCGACTCTCACGCCGTACGGCACGCCGATCTGGATCGATACGACGCGGCCGGTGCTGCGCAAGCCCGGAACGAGCGAAGCCTACCGCCGTCTGATGGTGGCGCAGGACAGCGGTGCGGCGATCAAGGGCCCGGCGCGCGGAGACGTCTTCTTCGGCGCCGGCACCCAGGCTGCCGATTGGGCCGGCCGTATGGTCGCCGGCGGCCGCGCCATCGTCCTGGTACCGAACAAGACCTGATCGTCGAGCTAGTGCCGCGCCGCCGGTGGGTCGCGGTCGGTCGGAATGCCCGCCAGATAGCGATACAATGCCGTCAGCCGGTTGATGTAGGGCGACGTGCTTTGAACGGTGATGAAGCTCGACCCGAGACCGACACCGATCGTCTGGAAATACCCCCACTCGGACGAGCTGCGCCGGTCGAAGAAAGTCACGGACTGCAGCGCGCCGGGTTCGAACAGGGTGGCCATGGCAAAACGGATCGGGGTGATGTTCTCGGTGGCGATCTCGATCCGATCGGGGCTGCGCTTGCGCACGGTCATGCGATGGATAGTCCGTCCGGCACGGCTGGCCTCGAAGTAGTAGAAATCGCGGCCCGTGACATAGTCGGCGGGTGCGTAGTCCGGAAGCACCTGCTGGCCCTCAGGTCCGTCGACGAAGCCTGACGAATCAACGAAGTCATCCCATGTCTCGTACATGACCGACCAGAACCGGATCGATTTGTACCGGGACAGTGCCCCGAACCGGACCAGCAATTCGTCGAGCGACGTTGCGTTCAGAGTCGCCGCCAGCGCGACGGCCAGGCGCATCTTGCCGCCGCCCCAATGCAGGCATGGGGCCGCCGCCCAGGCCGACTTGTTCAACGAACTTTCGGGCCAGACCATGATGGCGGGCGGCCCGCCTGGCTTTCCGTAGGCGGGGGCCGAGGTGCCTTCGCAGGGCGGACGCAATTCGAAGCCCTCGAACCCAGACTGTGCCAAGGCGTTTGCGGGAGCGATGATCCACGAGAGCGCGGCCAGCGCGTGGAGGGCCAACAGAAGGACGGCCGGTCTTTTCACGGCAGCAATAATGTCACGATAGCCCGCAAGTTCCTTCCCCCTCGACGCACAGCACCCGTGTTTTTCCAGCGTTGAAGGACCCCGGATCCGCTGCCATGGTGACAGGCGTGTCCAGCTCGATGTCAAATTCGGGGGTGCGGCCGCGAAAGGTCGCCCTGTTCGTGACCTGTTTGGTCGATCTTTTCCGGCCGAGCGTCGGGTTTGCCGCCATAAAGCTTCTCGAGGATGCCGGCTGTAGCGTCGAAGTGCCGCCGTTGCAGGTCTGCTGCGGCCAGCCTGCGTACAATACCGGCGATCGGCAGACGACGCGCGACATCGCCCGCCAGGTGATCGATGCCTTCGAAGGTTTCGAGGCGGTCGTCGTGCCCTCGGGTTCGTGCGGCGGCATGCTGTCCCACCACTATCCAGGGTTGTTCGATGACGACCCCGGCCTAAAGGCACGTGCCCAAGACCTTGCCGGCCGAACCTACGAACTGATGTCGTTCCTGGTCGACGTGCTGGGTGTGAAAAGCGTGAAGGCCAGGTACGAAGAAGTCGTCACCTATCACGACTCCTGCTCGGGCCTACGCGAGCTCGGCGTCAAGAGTCAGCCTCGCCGGTTGCTCGCTTCGGTTGAAGGATTGTCTCTGAGGGAAATGGCGACCCCTGAGGTGTGTTGCGGCTTCGGGGGTACGTTCTGCGTGAAGTATCCCGAAATTTCCAATGCCATGGTCGGCGAGAAAACGGCCGACATCGCCAAAACCGGCGCCACCTCCCTGTTGGCCGGGGATCTCGGCTGCCTGATGAACATAGCGGGCAAGCTGCAGCGCGCGGGCAGCCCGGTGAAAGTACGTCATGTCGCCGAGGTTCTGGCTGGCCTGGTGGATGGGGCCGCGATCGGTGAGCCGGAGGCCAAAGCGGAGGATCGACGCTGATGCAGGCCACGACACAGAGCTTCAAGTCCAATATCGGCGCCGCGCTGGCCGACCCCAACCTGCAGGATTCGCTGGCCAAGCTGAAGGTCGGCTTTTCCGAGCGCAGGCGGCAGGCGGCCGAGCGCCTGCCGGAGTTCGAGGCGCTGCGGGACCGGGCGCGGGACATCAAGAACCACACCCTGGCCAACCTCGACTTCTACCTTGAGGAGTTCGAACGCAAGGTACTGGCGCTGGGCGGACACGTGCACTGGGCGCCGACGGCGGCCGACGCGCGGCGAATCATTGCCGACCTCTGCAAGAGCGTAAACGCCCGCACCGTCGCCAAGTCGAAGTCGATGGTGTCGGAGGAAATCGGGCTCAACGAGCACCTCGAGGCCCTTGGTATCGAGCCAGTCGAGACCGATCTTGGCGAATACATAATTCAGCTTCGCCATGAGCCGCCCAGCCACATCATCGCGCCGGCAGTGCACCTGACCAAGGACCAGGTCGCCGACACGTTCCTGGAGCATCACAGCAAGCTGGGGTTCACCAAGCGCCTGACCGAGCGCAACGATCTCGTCGCCGAAGCACGCTATGTGCTGCGTCAAAAATTTCTCGATGCCGACGTCGGACTGAATGGTGCCAACTTCCTGGTCGCCGAGACCGGTTCGTCGATGCTGGTGACCAACGAGGGCAACGCAGATCTGTCGAACACTCTGCCCAAGATGCAGATCGTGCTGGCCAGCATTGAGAAGGTGATCCCAACGCTCGAGGACGCTGCGGTATTGCTGCGTGTTTTGGCACGTTCGGCGACCGGGCAGGAATCGTCGGCATATACGACGCTCAACACCGGACCGAAGCGCGCACCGGATCTCGACGGGCCGTCAGCCTATCATGTGGTGATCCTCGACAATGGCCGCTCATCCGTTCTGGGCACCGAGATGCAGGACATGTTGCGCTGTATTCGATGCGGCGCCTGCATGAACCATTGCCCGGTCTACGGCGCGATCGGCGGTCATGCTTATGGCTGGGTCTATCCCGGACCGATCGGCGCGGTGCTGACGCCTCAATTGCTCGGCGTCGATCAGGCCAATGATCTGCCCAACGCCTCGACATTCTGCGGGCGCTGCGAAAGCGTTTGTCCTGTTCGCATTCCCCTGCCTGGATTGATGCGGCACTGGCGGGAGCGAGAGTTCGAAAGGCATCTGACGCCTGCTCCGGTGCGCAAGGGATTGGCCCTGTGGGGCTGGCTTGCGCGACGGCCAAGGCTGTACCGGCGTCTGACCGGAATTGCCAATCGAGTGCTGGCGCTTTTTGGGCGCGCCCAGGGACGCTATGGCGTGCTGCCGCTCGCGGGCGGTTGGACACGGTTCCGCGATTTTCCTGCGCCTCAGCGCGGCGGCACGTTCCACGCGCAGTGGGCGCGTAACGGCGGCGAGCGGACACGGCCATGAGCGACGCGCGCGCGCAGATCTTGAATGGGATCCGTCGCTCGTTGCGACGCGGTGAACTTGCTGGTGATGCGCGGCGGGTGGTCGAGAGCCGGTTAGGGCAACCGCCTCGGGGGCCTGCTGTCGCCCGCGCCGCGCTTGATCAGGGGGGCAAAGTGGCCTTGTTTTGCCAATGGGCGGAGGCCAACAATGCGACGGTGGCACGTGTCGACAGGGCAGGTGTACCCGCGGAGATCGTGTCCTACCTGGCCCGCAACAATTTGCCGGCGCAGGCCGCAATCGCACCCTCGCCGCAGCTGGATGCATATGACTGGGCGGGCCAGAGGATGCTCAGCCTGCGGAGAGGCCGCGGCGAGGCGGCCGATCAGGTTTCTATCACCGGTGCCTTCGCTGGCATCGCGGAGACCGGAACGCTTGTGATGACATCGGGGCCTGAACACCCCGTAACGTTGAACCTGTTGCCTGACACGCATGTTGTGGTGCTGCGGGAGGCTGACATTGTTGGCGGCTACGAAGACGTGTGGGCGAGGCTGCGCGAGCGCTACGGCAAGAACGGGATGCCGCGGACGGTCAATACCATTACCGGTCCATCGCGTACTGGTGACATCGAGCAAACGATAGAACTGGGCGCGCATGGGCCACGGCGCATGCATGTCGTCGTGGTGCGGGAATGAGTGCGGCCGGCGACGCTTCGTCGGCTCCGAGGAGCGAGCTGCGCGTCGTCGGCACTACGGTTGCTCGCGAGATCGAACTCCTGCTCGACCGCGTGGCGCAGGGGACCGGTAAGCGCGGGCCACGAGTGCTGCAGGTGGGTTCACGCTCGCTGGTTTCCGATCGCAACGAGCGCAATTGGCGCGGCCTCGTCGCGAAGCGGTTTGCCAGGGGCTCGCACTTTGTGGGCGTTGATCTGTTCGAGGGCACCAACGTCGACCATGTGCTGGATATCTGCAGCCCGACGGCGAAGCTTGTTTCGACGCTGGGCAAGGATGCGTTCGATCTGGTGATCTGCAGTCACGTGCTTGAACACACGCTCGATCCAGGCAAGGCCGCCCGCAACATTCAGGAACTGCTTCGGCCCGGCGGCATCGCCTACATTGCGGCGCCTTGGTCGCAGGCCTTCCATGCCACGCCAGACGATTACTGGCGGTTTTCCGGACGCGGCCTGATGGTGTTGTTCGACAAGCTCGACATCGTGGGCACGTTTTATAGTGGCGGAGATGTAGGCCTCGACGTGGCCTATCGCATCGAACGCAATGGCAAGCCTGAGCTTGAAGCCCGTGCAGGTGCCGTCGAACAGGGCTTATTCCAGATCGTCCTCGATCATGAGGACAATCGCGCGGTTCTGTCGCGTCAAGCGACCGAACGCTTGCCGGTGTCGCGCACCTATTTGCCAACGCTGTTCGTCAATCTGATCGGTCAGCGACCAGTCTAGTTGCGCGAGTAACCGCGCCGTTGACACCAGGACTGGAACGGCACCCACA
>CAWUOG010000036.1:0-16131 GCA_963923875.1 uncultured Alphaproteobacteria bacterium | reverse complement strand
TTCGACAAGTTCAACTGCGATGCCGTCTACGGCATGCACAACATGCCGGGCATCGCGACCGGCACTTTCGCCATCCGCACCGGCGCGATGCTGGCGTCGTCGGACAGCTGGGAAGTGACGTTCAAGGGCACCGGCGGTCATGGCGCCATGCCCGACCGCGGCACCGATCCGACCTTCGTGGCCGCGCAGTTCATCGTCGCCGTGCAGGGTATCGTGGGCCGCAATGTGCCGCCGGCACAGGCCGCGGTGCTGAGCGTCGGCCACATTCATGCCGGCACGCCGGGCTCGCCCAACGTCATTCCGTCGGAAGTGCTGATCAAGGGCACGGCGCGCAGCTTCTCGGCGGATGTGCGCAATCTGCTGCAACGCCGGCTGGCCGAAGTCGCCGATGGCATTGCGAAGGCGGGCGGTTGCGCGGCGGTGAGCAAATATCACCGCCGCTATCCGGCGCTGGTCAATGCCGCCGAGCAGACCTCGATTGCGGTCGAAGCGGCGTCGCTCACGGTCGGGCGCGACAAGGTCAATGCAAACACCGCGCCGCTCGCGGGCGCGGAGGATTTTGCTTTCATGCTGGAGAAGAAGCCCGGCGCCTACATCATGATCGGCAATGGCGGCGACGGCGAAGGCGGCTGCCAGAACGTCCACTCGCCGCTTTACGATTTCAACGACGAGATCCTGACCACGGGGGCCGCCTACTGGGTCAACCTCGTGCAACTCGAGTTGGGCGACCCCACCTAACGGGAGGTAGGGCGCACCGTGACGAACTGCGCCAGGGTCAGCTGGTCGGCGCGGGCGGCGTAGACGAAGTCCCGGCGCAGGGCCCACACCGAAATCTCGAAATAGAGCGGCAGCACGCCGTAGTCGGCGGTCAGAAGCCGGCTCGCCTGCTGCAGCAGGGTCTCGCGCTTCTTGGGGTCGACGGTGCGCATGGCCTCTTCCAGCCGCGCGTCGAGGGCGGGATTGGAGTAGCGGCCGCGGTTGACGCCGCCCATGCCCCGCTCGCGATTGGGTGTGGCCGCAAGTGCCCGCAGCGGATTGGCGAGCTCGCCGGTTTCTCCGGTCCAGCCCCCGAGATAGGCGCTGTAGCGATGCTCGTCGCGGTTCTTGACGAACACCGGCGGCTCGACCGCTTCGGCCTGCGCCTTGACGCCGGCCTGGCTCCACATCGCCGCGATCGCCTGCGCCACCTTCGCGTCGCCATAGTAGCGGCCGGCCGGCGCGCCGAGCGTGATCGCGAAACCCTTGCCCCAGCCGGCTTCGCCCAGCAGGCGGCGTGCTGCCGCAACGTCGAAGCGATCGGGCTGGGCCTCCTTCACGGTGCCCAGCGCCGGCCACGGCAGAAGGTCGCCTGCCGGCGCACCCAGTCCATCGAGCGACTTGTCGACCAGCGCCTTGCGGTCGATGGCTCGGCTCAGTGCCTCGCGCACCTTCCTTTCCTTCAGGGGATTCCGGCCCTCGGTGTCCGGAATGCCTGGCGAGGGCTCGGCGAACTGATCGAGCGCGACGTAGATCAGGCGATGCGAAACCGCCTCGACGAGCGCCCCTCGTCCTTCCTTGCGCAGCGTCGCGAGGCCGCCGGGCGGAGGATCCTCGATCATGTCGACATCGCCCACCGTCAGGGCGGCCACCCGCACCGAGCCGTTGTTCAGGCCGCGCAGCACCACCTTCGACCAGGCCGGCCTGTCGCCCCAGTAGGCGGCGTTGCGCAGCAGTATGAGGTCGCCGCCGCGCTTCCACTCGGCGAAGCGAAAGGGGCCCGTACCCGCAAGGCCTTCGCCGCGATTGAGCTCGGCGGTGGTGCGGCCTTCCGGCGCGCTGCCGCCGGCGGCATGCCGCGACAGGATCGGCAGGTTGCCGAGATCCATCGGCAGCAGCGGAGCAGGTTGCGCCGTGGTGATGCGGAGCGTCAACGGATCGACGATTTCCAGCCGCGCGATCTGACGCGTGATCGGCGTGAAGGGAGCCGGACTGTTGGGCACCTTCGCAGCGCGCTCGAACGTGAAGACGACGTCCTGGGCGGTGAACGGCGAGCCGTCATGGAATTTCACGTCGGGCCGGAGTTTGAACTCCCAGACCGTGTCGTTGAGTGGCTTCCACGACAGCGCAAGCGCCGGGATCGGGCGCATCTGCGCATCGCGCGCCACCAGCGGCTCGAAGATGTGCAGCGCGATCTGGTTGTTGGCCTGGCTATTCTGGTACTGCGGATCGAGCGCGGTCGGCTCGTTGCGCAGGCCGATCCGGAGTTCCTGGGCTGCAGCTTGCCCTGCGAATGCAAGCGGCACGAACGCCAGCAGGGCGGCGCCCACCAACCTGCCAGCCAGACGCCGCAACGACATGAAACCCCACACCCCTTCGAGGAGGGGAGTCTTAGGCTGTCCGTTCTCTGCTTGGCAACGCGGCAGGACGCATCGCACCGCAATTCGCAGTGAGCGTCTCAGATCTGGTGGTCGTAGGCCCAGTCCGGACGATGGGCGTCCCAGCTCCATCCGTCGTGCACCGGCACGAGAGCGGCGGAATGACCGAACTCGTAGAGCGCGGGGATGCCCGGAGTCGGCACCGTGTGGCTGGCCGCATCGAGCACAGGTGGCGATTCGCACAAGGTCAGCGTCAGCCCGTCGCTGAACCCGGGCAGGACGACCAGTGGGTCGTGTGCCGGCAGCGCCGCTTCGGCGCGTTCGCGCGCTTCCTCGTCGATGGCGAGACTGGCGACATGGACCTCGCCGGCGTCGCCATAGACCCGGTCGAGCGAGGCTCCGTAGCGGCTCGAGTCCAGTCCAGCGTCAGCCCACATCGTCTGCGGCGTCACGTAGACGGGCAGATCGCGGCGATCGAATTCGACCAGATCAGCGCCGACCAGATAGAGGGGCTCGGCGGATGAGCTGTCGGAGGGGACCGAATGGCTCATATGAAAAGTCACGCTCTTGATTAATTACTTCAAGTATAGTGAATAAATCATTGAAAACAAACAAATAAATTTTCCGTCTGGAATTTCGCTAGGTTTCGCAAAGGCTTGGGTTCCCGCCACGGCTGGCATAGGGTGCCGCCGGCCGCGCAGACGGCACACTTTTATTCAGCGTTTGGGGGAGCGGATGAACGGCGCGGAAAGTCTCGTCAGGACCTTGGTGAAGGGCGGCGTGGAAGTCTGCTTCGCCAATCCAGGCACCTCGGAAATGCATTTCGTCGGCGCCCTCGACCGGGTCGAGGGAATGCGGTGCGTGCTCGGCCTGTTCGAAGGCGTCTGCTCCGGCGCTGCCGACGGCTACTACCGCATGAAGGACAAGCCGGCCTCGACGCTCCTGCATCTTGGCCCGGGCCTCGCCAACGCCGCCGCGAACCTGCACAACGCCAAGAAGGCCGGCTCCGGCATCGTCAACATCGTGGGCGAACACGCGCTCTACCACATCAAGTACGACACGCCGCTCACTGCCGACATCGAAGGCATCGCCCGTCCGTTCTCGCATTGGGTGAAGACCTCGCCGACATCGAAGACCGTCGCCAAGGACGGCGCGGCCGCGATCCAGGCCGCGCGCGTGGCACCGGGTCAGATCGCAACACTCATTCTTCCCGCCGACACGGCGTGGACCGAGGCTGACGGCGTGGCCGACACACCCGAGACGCCACAACCGCCGAAGCCCGCCAACGAAGACGTCGTGGCTGCTGCCAAGGCGCTGAAGTCGGGCGGGTCGGCCGCGATGCTGTTCATCGGCGGCCGCGCGCTGCGCGCCAAGGGCCTTGAGCTCGCTGGCAAGATCGCCGCCAAAACAGGCTGCAAGGTGCAGGCTGCGGGCGGCACCGCGCGCATCGAGCGTGGCGCCGGCCGCGTGCCGGTGCTGCGCCTTCACTTCGTCGTCGAAACCGCGCTGGAAATGCTGAAGGGCACCAAGAGCATGGTGCTGGTCGGTGCCAAGGCGCCCGCGGCGTTCTTCGCCTATCCCGGCAAGCCGTCGGTGCTTGTGCCCGAAGGCTGCGAGGTCAGCACACTCTGCCCGGTCGACGGCGACCCGATCGGTTCGCTGGAAGCGCTGGCTGCCGAACTTGGCGCGCTGAACGAAAAGCCCGTCGTGGCGCAGCCCAAGCGGCCGGACCGTCCGACCGGCAAGTTCACGCTCGACGGCCTGGGCCAGGCGCTCGGCGTCACCATGCCGGAGGGTGCGATCGTGGTCGACGAGTCGGTGACCACCGGCCGCGGCTTCTTCCCGTTCTCGGTCGGCGCGCCGCCGCACGACTGGCTGAACAACATGGGCGGTTCGATCGGCTTCGGCGGCCCGGTTGCCGTCGGCGCCGCCGTCGCCTGCCCGGACCGCAAGGTCATCTGCATGATCGGCGATGGCTCGGCGATGTATACGATCCAGTCTCTGTGGACGATGGCGCGCGAGAATCTCGACGTCTGCGTGATGATCTTCTCCAACCGCAACTACAAGATCCTGTACAGCCAGCTTGCCGATGTCGGCGCCGCCAATCCCGGCCCGCGCGCCATCGACATGCTGACGCTCGACCGTCCGACCCTGCAGTTCACCGACCTCGCCAAGGGTATGGGCGTGCCCGCCGCCAAGGCGCACGATCTGGAAGAGCTGACCAAGCAGCTCACCTACGCCATGTCGACGAAGGGCCCGTATCTCATCGATGTGGTGATGTGATCGGGATTCAATCACGACCCTCCTCATTCGAATGGGGATGTGCCCCCGTCATACGGGGGCGGAGGGGTCATCGGCCCCACCGCAATCGCTGCCCATGATCCCCCCGTCGCGGACTGGCGCGCCCCCTCCCCATTCGAATGGGGAGGAGCTCAGGGAGCGGACGCTCTACGGCCGCCGGCGGGGCAAGAAGCTGCGGGCGGGACAGGAAGCCCTGCTCGATACGCTGCTGCCGCAAATTTCGATCGCGGTTCCTGACGATCGAGCTGCAGGACAGCAAAAGCTTGATCTGTCGGCGCTTTTCGGCGGCGAGCGGGAGATCTGGTTCGAAGTGGGCTTCGGCGCCGGCGAGCATCTGGTCTGGCAGGCCGAACACCGTCCGGACGTCGGGCTGATCGGCTGCGAGCCCTACATCAACGGCGTCGCCAAGTGTCTGGCTCACATCGAGCGCGCCGGAGTGACCAACGTGCGCCTGTTCGCCGACGACGCGCGGCTGGTGATGAACGCGCTGCCCGAGCGTTCGCTCTCCCGCGTCTTCGTGTTGTTTCCCGATCCCTGGCCGAAGACGCGCCATCACAAGCGCCGCTTCGTGCAACGCTCGACGCTCGACGCGCTGGCGCCGTTGATGAAGCAAGGGGCGGAACTGCGGCTCGCCACCGACGATCCGAGCTACCTGCCGTGGATGGTCGAACACGCCTGCACCCATCCGGCGTTTGAATGGCTGGCCGAGCGGCCGGCCGACTGGCGCACGCGTCCCGCCGACTGGCCGGGCACGCGCTACGAGACCAAGCGCATCGCCGGCACGCCGACCTTTTTGCGCCTGCGGCGTCGATGAAGTGGGGCCTGCGTCTCAGGCGTCTGTGAAGCGCGCGCGGGGACGCACCAGCACCAGAAGAGCCGCGGCTGCCTGCAGGACGAGGCAGGCGATCAGCGAGCTGCGATAGCTGCCCGACAGGTCGTGCAGCACGCCGAGCAACGACGGTCCGATCGCGGCGACGAGCTGGGTGATCGCGACGTTGAGGCTCACGGCGCGCGCGAAGTCACGGCGCGGGAATTCCTTCTGAACGATCAGGCCGGGCAAGGTGATGAGATTGCCGACGCCGAAACCGAACAGCACGCAGCCGAGGTAGAGCGCTGGCACCGCAGCGCTCGACAGCAGCACGGCCATGCCGGCGATCTGCACGACCAGGACGATCGCGGTCGCAAGCCGGCGGTCGATGCGATCGACCACGAGCCCGATCGCCAGCCGTCCGATCAGCGCCGACAAGGACGTGAGGCTGATCGCCCAGCCGGCGCCCTTCAGGCCGAGCGACGGTTCGAGGAAGGCAGCCTGGTGGGCGATGAAACTGATCTGCGCCAGCAAGGCGATCGAGAAGGCACCGACCATCGTGAGATAGCGCGGCTCGCTCAGCAATTCGCGACGGCTGCGAGCGGGCCCGGGCGGATCGGCCCTGGCCGCCTCGTCGTCGTCCGAATCGTGCTCGCCAACCCGTCGCGGGCGGAGCGCGAACAGCGCCAGCGGCCAGATCGTCGCCAGCACCACGGCGATGGCGGCATAGCAGGCGCGCTCGAATCCCAGCCTGTCGATTGCCGAGGCGAAGGCCGGCGCGAACAGCAGGCCACCGCAGGTCGCCCCGTTCAGCGCCAGGCTGGCCGCCAGTCCGCGCCGGCGGTCGAACCATTGCGCGATCAGCGTGTTGATCGCGGCGCCGCCCATCGCCGCCCAGCCCGGGATCATCACGGCGAAGGCGACGAAGAGCTGCCACGGTTCGCGCACCAGCGTGATTCCGGCGACACCCAGGCTCATCAGGCCGGAGCCGACGACCACGACGACCCGCCCGCCGCGCTTCTGGATGACGTCGCCCACCTGCATCACCAGGAATGCGCCGGCGACGTAGTAGAATGTCACCACGGTCGAGATCGTCGCCGGCGACCAGCCATGGAGCTTCTGCAGGGCCACCAGATATAGGCTGAGCCCATAGAAGCCGAACCCCCATCCATAGAGGGCGATCACGAAGCAACAGAAGACTACCCACCAGCCGTGGTACCGAACCGACTTAGGCGCCATAGCCCACGATGTTTTCAGAGTTTGCGCAGCTTGGCTGGCGGTCTTCGGACATCATCAGAAATGCATGAGATCGCATGGGAAATGCTTGCAACAAGACTGCTTGAGGCCTATATCCGCCGGCATCCTCATCGGGTTCGCGGGACGAACCAAATAAAAAGAGTGGGCCGAACGCCCGCTCTTTTCTTTTGGGCCTGTCCCTGGGAGCCCGACCGAACGAAAAGGCCCTGAGTGACCGAACTGCTGCGTCGCATCGAAGACATCGTGTCCCCGACCATCGTCGGCATGGGCTACGAACTGGTGCGCGTCGCCATGAGCAAGGGCGGCACGCTGCAGATCATGGTCGAGCCGGCCGACGGACGCCCGATGGATGTCGAGGATTGCGCCACGCTTTCGCGAGCACTTTCGGCGGTACTCGACGTCGAGGATCCGATTTCCAGCGCCTACACACTCGAAGTGAGCTCGCCCGGCATCGATCGGCCGCTCACCCGGCCGAAGGACTACGAGCGCTGGACCGGCCATCTCGCGAAGATCGAGATTGCCCAGCCGATCGACGGCCGGCGCCGCTTCAAGGGTACCCTGCTGGGCCTCTCGGGCGACGCCGTGAAGATCAGGCTCGAGGACGGCCAGGAGACGCAAGTGCCGCTCGCCGCGGTGACCCGCGCCAAGCTCGAAATGACCGACCTGCTGCTCGATGAACACCGCCGCGTCCAGCAGGGCGCGGACCCCACCCACTGATGAACACCCGCTGACGACATAGGGAAAACGAGAGGAAGACAATCATGGCAACGACTGCCGATATCCCGCGTCTGGAGATGCTGCAGGTGGCCGACATGGTCGCCCGCGAGAAGGGCATCGAGCGCGAGGAAGTGCTCGAGGCGATGGAACAGGCCATCCAGAAGGCCGGCCGCGCCAAGTACGGGCTCGAGCACGACATCCGCGCCGAGATCGATCGCAAGACCGGCGAAATCAAGCTGCTGCGCTACATGCAGGTCGCCGATCCGATCGAGAACGAGAACGTGCAGGTCACGGTCGCCGAGGCCCAGCGCCGCAACCCCGAGGCGCAGGTCGGCGACTTCTTGACGGACGAACTGCCGCCGATCGATTTCGGCCGCGTCGCCGCGCAGACCGCCAAGCAGGTGATCACCCAGCGCATGCGCGAGAGCGAGCGCAAGCGCCAGTACGAGGAATTCAAGGACAAGGTCGGCGAGATCGTGTCGGGCGTGGTCAAGAGGGTCGACTACGGCAACATCACCGTCGACCTGCAGCGCGCCGAAGGCGTGATCCGCCGCGACGAGACGATCCCGCGCGAATCGCTGCGCGTGAACGACCGCGTGCGCGCCTACATCTTCGACGTGCGCGAAGAGCCGCGCGGCCCGCAGATCTTCCTGTCGCGCAGCCATCCGCAATTCATGGCCAAGCTGTTCACCCAGGAAGTGCCCGAGATCTACGACGGCATCATCGAGATCAAGGCGGTCGCGCGCGACCCGGGCAGCCGCGCCAAGATCGCAGTGTTGAGCCACGACAGCTCGATCGATCCGATCGGCGCCTGCGTCGGCATGCGCGGCAGCCGTGTCCAGGCCGTCGTGCAGGAGCTGCAGGGCGAGAAGGTCGACATCATCCCGTGGTCGCCCGAGTTCGCGAACTTCATCGTCAATGCGCTGGCGCCGGCCGAGGTCAGCAAGGTGCTGATGGACGAGGAGAGCAACAAGGCCGAGGTCGTCGTGCCCGACGATCAGCTCAGCCTGGCGATCGGCCGCCGCGGCCAGAACGTCAAGCTCGCCTCCCAGCTCACCGGCTGGGAAATCGACATCATGACCGAGGCCGAGGAGAGCGAACGCCGCCAAAAGGAGACGCGCGAGCGCACCGAGTTGTTCAAGGTCGCGCTCGACGTCGACGACGTGATCGCCCATCTGCTGGTCGCCGAGGGCTACGCAACGGTCGAGGATGTGGCCGATGCCGCGATCGAGGACCTGCAGGGCGTCGAGGGCTTCGACGAGGACATCGCCACCGAGTTGCAGCGTCGTGCCAAGGAGTTCATCGAGAAGCGCGACGCCGAGCTGGCCACGCGTCTCGAGGAACTGGGCGTCAGCGAGGAAGTGCGTGCCACCGAGGGCCTGACCCTCGCCATGCTGGTCGCCCTGGGTGACAAGGGTGTGAAGTCGCTCGACGACCTGGCCGATCTCGCCTCCGACGAGTTGCGCGAGATCGTCGGCGAGAGTGCGATGGATGCCGAGACCGCCAACGCCATCATCATGAAGGCGCGCGAGCACTGGTTCCCGGCCGAACCGGCCGCGGAAGAAGCCGCCAAAGCCTGATCGGAGAAGATAGCCCTTGAGCCTTGCTCACGTCATGATCGCGTCCCATCTTTCCGGGGGTTCCGCCGGTCCGGTGCGTACCTGCATCGTCACCGGAGAGGAAGCGGCGCCGGAGCGGATGATCCGCTTCGTCGTCGGGCCCTCGATCGATGGGGCGGCCGGCGAGGTCGTGCCTGATCTGGCGCGGCGGCTCCCGGGGCGCGGCATGTGGCTGAAGGCCGAACGCGCCGTCGTCGAACAGGCGATGGCGAAGAAGTTGTTCGCCAAGGCGGCGCGCCGAGCCGTCTCGGTGCCGGGGGATCTGGCTGACCGAATCGAGCGGTTGCTGCTCGAGCGGACGCTGGAGGATCTGAGCCGGGCGCGCCGGGCTGGACGGGCCGTGGCGGGATTCGTGCGGGTTGAGCAGATGCTGGGTCACGGCCGTGCGGGGCTGTTGATCGTGTCCGATGAAGCCGATGGAGATGGGCTGGCAAAACTGACGAAGATTGGCCTGCCGCTGGTGCGGTTTGGGACCAAGGAAATTTTGGGTGGCGTCTTTGGACGCGACCAGGCGGTGTATGTGGCCGTGGCGCGCGACGACGCGTCGGGTCAGTTCATTCAACGTATCGCAGGCGGGGCGGCGCGCTGGCGCGCCTATCGCCTGAACGGCGCCGGTTGACGGACCGGCACGGACCAAGGACAAGAAGCCAAATGACGGAACAGAAAGAAGCCACCAAGCCCACCAAGCCGTTGACCCTTTCGACGACGGCGCGCACTGGCGCGGCTGCCGGAAAGGCCGACGCCACCCAGGTGAAGCAGAAATTCAGCCATGGCCGCACGCGCGCGGTCACGGTCGAGGTCAAGAAGGCGCCCAAGCGCCCGACCGGCGCCGCCGCGCCTGCCCAGGCTGCCCCGCCGTCGCCCGCTCCGGAGGCTCCGGCACCGGTTTCGACCGGCCGGACCCTGAAGCTCGGTGCCGGCGGCGCGACCGCCAAGGCCCCCGCCGCGAGTGCCGCGCCCCCGGCCGCCCAGCCGCGGCCCGCACCCCGCGCCGGTGCCGGACTGGTGCTGAAGACGCTGACCGAGGAAGAGAAGGAAGCCCGCGCCAAGGCCCTGGTCGACGCCAACCGCGACGCAGAGGTCGCCCGACAGCGCGCTGCGGAGGATGCCAAACGCCGCGAAGTCGAGGAAAAGGCCCGCCGCGCCGCCGAGGAAGAGCACCGCAAGCGTCTCGCCGAGGAAGAGGCGCGCAAGAAGGCCGACGAGGAAGCCCAGCGCAAGACTGACGCGCTGGTCCAGAAGCGGCTCGACCAGGCGGCCAGCGCCCCGCAGGGCACGATGGCGCGTCAGGCGCAGGAAATCGAGACCGGCGCCTCGCCCGCTCCGGCAAGTGCGCCACGTCCGCCGATGCGCGCGCCCGGCGCCGCTCCGTCCGGTCCGGCCGGCGCGTTGCGCCGTCCGCCAATGCGGCCACCGCTGGCGCCGGTCAACAAGCGCCTCCCGCAGCCGCCCGGCGCCCGCCGCGAGGGACCGAAGCGCCGTTCCGACAAGATCGACGTCGGCCGCGCAGTCGAGGGCGAGAACGATTTCCGCGCCCGTTCGCGTGCCCAACAGCAGCGTCGCCTCGAGCGCGAACGCCGTCGTGAGCACTCCAACGAGCCGCAGCAGAAGGTCTATCGCGAGGTCACGATCCCGGAGACGATCACGGTGCAGGAGCTCGCGGCGCGCATGTCCGAGCGGGGCGCCGACGTGATCAAGACCCTGATGGGCATGGGCGTGATGGCCACCATCAACCAGGTGATCGACGCCGACACCGCCGAGCTCGTGGTCACCGAGATGGGTCACCGGCACAAGCGCATCGCCGAAGGCGACGTCGAAACCGGGCTCACTGAAGTGACTGATGCGCCCGAATCGATGGAATCGCGGCCGCCGGTCGTCACGATCATGGGCCATGTCGACCACGGCAAGACATCGCTGCTCGATGCGCTGCGCGCCACCGACGTGGCGGCACACGAGGCGGGTGGTATCACCCAGCATATCGGCGCCTATCAGGTGACCCTGCCGTCGAAGCAGAAGATCACCTTCCTCGACACACCGGGCCACGAGGCCTTCACGGCCATGCGCGCTCGCGGCGCCAAGGTGACGGATATCGTCGTGCTGGTCGTGGCGGGCGACGACGGCGTCATGCCCCAGACCAAGGAAGCGATCGCCCATGCCAAGTCGGCGAACGTTCCGATCATCGTCGCCATCAACAAGATGGACAAGCCGGGCGCCGATGCGACCCGCGTGCAGAACGAGCTGCTGCGCGACGAGATCCAGGTCGAACAGCTGGGCGGTGAAGTCCAGTCGATCGAGGTCTCGGCGACCAAGAAGATGAACCTCGACAAGCTCGAGGAAGCCATCCTGCTGCAGGCCGAAGTACTGGAGCTCAAGGCCAATCCCAACCGCGCCGCCGACGGCGTCGTGGTCGAGGCCAAGCTTGAGCCGGGCCGCGGCTCGGTCGCCACCGTGCTGGTCCAGAAAGGCACCTTGAAGGTCGGCGACGTGCTGGTTGCCGGCGCCGTCTGGGGCCGCGTCCGTCGCCTGGTCGACGACCGCGGCCAGAACGTCGACTCCGCTCCGCCGGCTTTCCCGGTCGAAATCCTGGGCCTCGACGGCACGCCACAGGCCGGCGACGAGTTCCATGTCGTCGAGAACGAGGCCCGGGCGCGCGAGATTGCCGAGTTCCGTGTCCGCCGCGACCGGCAGGCCCAGCTTGCCCGTGCCGCAGGCGGCCGTGGCACCCTGGAGGAGATGATCAAGGGCATCCAGGAGGGCACTGCCAAGGAGCTGCCGGTCCTGATCAAGGCGGACGTGCAGGGCTCGGCCGAAGCGCTCGCAGGCGCTCTGTCGCGCCTCGGTACCGACAAGGTCGTGACCCGCGTGGTCTATTCGGGCGTCGGCGGCATCTCCGAGGCCGACATGACACTCGCCAAGGCGTCGGGCGCCCTGATCATCGGCTTCAACGTGCGCGCCAACCCGCAGGCTCGCGAGATCGCCAAGCGCGACAAGATCGACATCCGCTACTATTCGATCATCTACAAGGTGACCGAGGACATGCAGGCGCTGATGGTCGGCCTGCTCGATCCGACCTACAAGGAAACCTTCATCGGCAACGCGCAGATCCGCGAGGTCTTCCGCATCACGAAGGTCGGAAACGTCGCCGGCTGCATGATCACCGAAGGCATGGTCAAGCGCGGTGCCAAGGTGCGCCTCCTGCGCGACAACGTGGTGATCCACGAAGGCGTGCTGAAGACCCTGCGGCGCTTCAAGGACGAGGTCCGCGAAGTGCAGAACGGCTACGAGTGCGGCATGGCGTTCGAGAACTACGACGACATCAAGGTCGGCGATGTCATCGAGTGCTTCGACGTCGAGGAAGTGAAGCCGACGCTTTAGAGACTTCGTCCCCCGTCATCGGGGGAGGTGTCACCGTCTTGCGGTGGCGGAGGGGCACGGCCCCGCCGCCCCTGCGGGGAACCTCCCCATCTGAATGGGGAGGCGTAACTGAAAGGAACGCCATGAGCCGGCGTCGCCCATCCGACAAAGAATCTCGAAGCGGCCACAGCCAGCGCCAGCTGCGCGTCGGCGAGGAAATCCGCCATCTGCTGGCAGAGCTGCTCGAGCGGGGTAACATGCGCGACCCTGACCTGCGCGACGCCACCATCACGGTGACGTCGGTCGACGTCAGCCCCGATCTGCGCAACGCGACCGCCTTCGTGATGCCGCTGGGCGGCAAGGACAGTGAGAAGATCCTGGCGGCGCTGAAGCGCGCGGCGCCGTGGTTCCGCGGCCGGGTCAGCGAGAAGGCCGGGCTGCGCAGTGCGCCCGACATCCGTTTCCAGCTCGACCGGACGTTCGACGAGGCCGACCGGATCGGCGCGCTGCTGCGCCGGCCCGACGTTGCGCAGGATCTGCGCGAGGATGCCGGGAAACCGGACGTCAAGGACGACGGTTGAAGCAATACCCGTCCTGAGAACAGACGTTGATATTGGGCCCGTACGCGGGCACGTCCTTTGCGCCATTGAGCGGATCGATCCTCTTGTCGAGGAATCACTGCCACGCGACGCCGTCTGGGTAGATCGACGCCGCCCCCGAGAGAAAGAAAGGCCCGAACAGGAGCGGCGGCGCCCGCTGATCGGCCCCCCTCCAGCTTCATGACGTGCATGCGACCTGAAGCGACGACTGGCGCGCAACGCATTGTCGGCCTAAATGCGCGGGCGATGGCGCGGACAAGAAAAGGCGAAAAAGTCGACGGCTGGGTGATCCTCGACAAGCCGGTCGGACTCGGCTCGACCCAGGCGGTCGGCAAGGTGCGGCGGCTGTTCGGTGCCCAGAAAGCGGGTCATGGCGGTACGCTCGATCCGCTGGCGTCGGGCGTGTTGCCGATCGCGCTCGGAGAGGCGACCAAGACCGTGCCGTTCGTCATGGATGGCGCCAAGGAGTATCGCTTCACGCTGCGCTTCGGCGAGGCGCGATCGACCGAGGATGCCGAGGGCGAAGTCACCGAGACCAGCGCTGTACGGCCGTCCGATGCCGAAATCCGGGCGGCCCTTCCGGCCTTCATCGGCACGATCGAGCAGGTTCCGCCGGCCTATTCGGCCCTGAAAATCGACGGGCGGCGGGCCTACGACCTCGCCCGGGCGGGTGAGACGGTCGAAATGAAGCCCCGCCAGGTGGTCATCGACCGGCTCGAACTGGTCGCCCGGCCGGACCCGAACCACGCAGATTTCGTGGTGGCTTGCGGCAAAGGCACCTATATCCGGTCGCTCGGACGGGATCTTGCACGGGCCGTGGGGAGCGTCGGACACCTGTCTTTCCTGCGTCGGACGGCCGCCGGACCCTTCCGGGAAGCCGAGGCCATTTCGCTTTCCAAACTGGAGGCCCTCGGGCATAACTCGCGCCTTCTTGGGGCCTTGGCCCCCGTTGCGACCGCGCTGGACGACATCCCGGCGCTGGCCCTGACGGAGGCCCAAGCCAGCCGGTTGCGCCAAGGCCAGCCGCTGACTTCGACCCAGGACGCACCGACCTCCGGCGCGCTGTATCGCGCCGAACAGGACGGCAGGCTGGTGGCGCTCGTCGAGACGGAAATTTCCGAATCGGGCGGCGTCTCCCTCAAGCCGGTGCGGGTGTTCAACCTTTAGTTCTATGGAGACTGACCGATGTCGATCACAGCCGACCGCAAGGCGGAGCTGATCAAGGCGTATGCCCAGGGCAACAGCGACACCGGTTCGCCGGAAGTGCAGGTCGCAATCCTGAGCGAGCGCATCACCAACCTCACCGAGCACTTCAAGGGTCACGCGAAGGACCATCATTCGCGCCGTGGTCTGCTCAAGCTCGTCGGCCAGCGCCGTCGTCTGCTCGATTATCTCAAGGCCAAGGACAGCAAGCGCTACGACACGTTGATCGAGCGCCTGGGTCTGCGTCGTTGAGTAACGGGCCTCGTTCTTGGAACGAGGCCTTTTTCGCGTCGCTCCGGTCGGTCCCCGTGTGTTCGGCCGCCGTGGCGACATCGCAGTAACCGGAAGGGCAGGGGCATGGTGCAAAGGCCCGGTCCGGTCCTGTCGGCGCAAGGGCGTCGGCGGGCGGTCGTCGCCATTCGGGGGCGGACGGCCGGTAGGAAAGGAAGATGGAAATGACCGATATGTTCAAAGTATTCCGCAAGGAGCTGGATTGGGCGGGACGCAAGCTCATCCTCGAAACCGGAAAGATCGCGCGTCAGGCCGATGGCGCGGTGATGGCGACCTATGGCGGCACCCAGGTGCTGGCCACCGTCGTGTTTGCGAAGGAAGCGCGCTCCGGCATCGACTTCTTCCCGCTGACGGTCAACTACCAGGAGAAGGCGTTCGCCGCCGGCAAGATCCCGGGCGGCTTCTTCAAGCGTGAAGGCCGCCCCTCCGAGAAGGAGACGTTGACCTCGCGCCTGATCGATCGTCCGATCCGTCCGCTGTTCGCCGAAGGCTTCCGCAACGAGACGCTGGTGGTCATCACCACGCTCGCGCACGACATGGAGAACGATCCCGACATCGTCGCCATGGTCGCCACGTCGGCGGCGCTGACGCTCTCGGGAGCGCCGTTCATGGGCCCGATCGGCGCCGCGCGCGTCGGCTTCCTCGACGGCAAGATCGTCATCAACCCGACGCTCGAGCAGACCGAAAAGAGCAATCTCGACCTCGTCGTCGCCGGCACCCAGGAAGGCGTGCTGATGGTCGAGTCCGAGGCCAAGGAACTCTCCGAGGACGTGATGCTGAACGCCGTGATGGAAGGGCATCGCTCCTTCCAGCCGGTGATCGAGGCGATCATTGCGCTCGCCGAGCATGCCGCCAAGGATCCGATCGCTCTCCCCGAGCCGCCGGCCGCCGCCAAGACAGTCGCCGCCAAGCTCAAGGCCGAGATGAGCGCCAAGATGGCCGCGGCCTATGCCGAGACGGTCAAGCAGGCCCGCCAGCAGAAAATCTCGGCCGTGAAGGCCGAGGCCAAGAAGCTGTTCGAGGGTAAGGAAGACGAGCTCGCCGTGTTCGGCGATGCCTTCGGCAACCTCGAGGCCGAGGTGGTGCGTGGCGCCATCCTCGACACCGGCAAGCGCATCGACGGCCGCGACACCAAGACCGTCCGTCCGATCGTCGCCGAGGCAGGTATCCTGCCGCGCGCCCACGGCTCGGCACTGTTCACCCGCGGCGAGACGCAGGCTCTGGTGGTCGCCACCCTCGGCACCGGCCAGGACGAGCAGATCATCGACGCGCTCGAGGGCGAGTATCGTGAGGCCTTCATGCTTCACTACAACATGCCTCCGTACGCCGTCGGCGAAGTCCGTCGCATGGGCTCGCCCGGCCGCCGCGAGATCGGCCACGGCAAGCTGGCGTGGCGGGCGATCCGGCCGCTGCTGCCGGGCAAGGACAAGTTCCCCTACACGATTCGCATCGTGTCGGAGATCACCGAGTCGAATGGCTCGTCGTCGATGGCCTCGGTCTGCGGCGGCTCGCTGTCGCTGATGGACGCCGGCGTTCCGATGGAGCGTCCGGTGGCGGGCATCGCCATGGGCCTGATCAAGGAAGGCGACCGCTTCGCCGTGCTGTCGGACATCCTGGGTGACGAGGAT
>CAWUOG010000035.1:0-16251 GCA_963923875.1 uncultured Alphaproteobacteria bacterium | reverse complement strand
TCGTGGCCCATGGTGCGGGCGTTCTTGACCATCTGCTTGGCGATCGTAGCGAGTTCTTCGGGGCTCGGGGTCTCGTTGATCGAGGTGTCGGCCAGGAACACCGTACCGTGGCGAGCCACCACGATCGAGTAACCCATGGCAACCTTGCCGGGCTCGGGGTCGATCACGCGCTTGATGTCGCCATAGCATTCCGGGAAGCGGCGGGTCAGGCCGGTCACCATGCCATCGGCATCGCCCATCGCCACCATGCAGGCGCCGAACACGTTGCGGCCCTGATTGACCATGCGCTGCACGTCGCGACGCAGATAGCCGTCGCGCTGCAGCCGACGATAGACGAGGTCGGTGTAAGGTGCGTTGCGCGTGCTGAGCCGGGCGTTGTGGATCTCGAGTCCCTTGGTGTCGGTGATGCCGAGGTTCTTCATGGTCTCGCGCACCAGCTCCTCGCGGCCGATCAGCACCGGCGTGCCATAGCCGTTGTCGCGGAACACCATGGCGGCGCGGATCGTGCGCTCCTCTTCGCCCTCGGCGAAGACGATGCGCTGCGGATTGGCTTTGACCTGCTCGAACAGGCTCTGCAGCCAGTGGTTGGTCGGATCGAGGCGGCCCGAGAGCTGGCGGCGATACTCCGCCATGTCGGGGATCGGCCGGCGGGCGACGCCCGAATCCATCGCCGCCTGGGCGACGGCCGAGGAGACGACCGAGATCAGGCGCGGATCGAACGGCACCGGCACGATGTATTCCGGTCCGTAGCGGAGGCGGCGTCCCGAATAGGCGCGGTCGACCTCGTCCGGCACGTCCTCGCGCGCGAGCTTGGCCAGCGCCTCGGCGGCAGCGACCTTCATTTCCTCGTTGATCGTACGCGCCCGCACGTCGAGTGCGCCGCGGAAGATGTAGGGAAAGCCCAGCACGTTGTTGATCTGGTTGGGGTAGTCGCTGCGGCCGGTGGCGATGATCGCGTCCGGTCGCGCCGCGCGGGCGTCTTCCGGCGTGATCTCCGGATCCGGGTTGGCCATTGCGAAGATGATCGGCTTGTCCGCCATCGAGCGGACCATGTCCTTGGTTACCGCGCCCTTCACCGACAGGCCGAAGAAGACATCGGCACCTTCCATCGCATCCTTGAGCGTGCGCGCCTTGGTGCGTACGGCATGCGCGCTCTTCCATTGGTTCATGCCTTCGGTGCGTCCCTGCCAGATCACGCCTTTGGTATCGACCAGGATGGCGTTCTCGTGCGGCAGGCCCATCGCCTTGATCAATTCGATACAGGCGATCGATGCGGCGCCGGCGCCGTTAACCACCAGCTTGACGTCCTTGATGTTGCGGCCGGTGAGATGAAGGGCATTGATCAGGCCGGCAGCGGAGATGATCGCCGTGCCGTGCTGGTCGTCATGGAAGATCGGAATGTCCATGGCCTCGCGCAGGCGCTGCTCGATGATGAAGCACTCCGGCGCCTTGATGTCCTCGAGGTTGATGCCGCCGAAGGTCGGTCCGAGGAAGCGCACGCAGTTGACGAATTCGTCGACCTCCTTGGTGTCGACTTCGAGGTCGATGCAGTCGACGTCGGCGAAGCGCTTGAACAGCACCGCCTTGCCTTCCATGACCGGCTTGCCGGCCAGCGCGCCGATATCGCCGAGGCCGAGTACGGCGGTGCCATTGGAGATCACGGCGACCAGGTTGCCGCGGACGGTATAGTCGTAGGCGGTGTCGGGGTTCTTGTGGATCTCGACGCAGGGGGCGGCGACGCCAGGTGAATAGGCAAGCGCCAGGTCGCGCTGGGTGACCAGCGGCTTGGACGCGATGATCTCGATCTTTCCCGGCCGGCCAGTGCGATGCATGATTAGTGAATCGCCGTCGAGGTCTCCCATTTCGTTGGAGACCATTGCTTCCGAGCCTTTGCTCGCCATCTGCGCTTACTCCCGTTTGAAGCCGCATATTGGCGACAATCACGGTCAGGGGCCAGACGTCGGGCCGTTGCTCGTCTCGCGCTGCAGCGCAGCTTTTTCGGCGCTTCCGGCGTCTGGTTCCGACCGGAGAATTCTACACTTGGGGCGAACCAGGGGCGGGCCGTAGGCGTCGCCCCGGCTATTCCGGCGCCGGGATCTTCAGCATGTCGTTGAACTTCCGCCGCGCTTCGTCTTCATCAATCTTCGTGTTGATCGAGGGTGCATCATGGCCTTTGGGCTGCGCGAGATGAGCGAGCTTCGGCACCGCCACGACCAGAGCCAACACCGCGAATTGGGCGGCGATGAACGGCGCCAGCGCCCGCACCAGCGGCGGCAACGCCGTCTTCTGACGCATCTGGCTGCGCGCCATCATCACGGCATAGCCGGTGGGCGGCACCAGGAACGACGCCTGCAACGCCAGCAGCGCCAGCACCGAGATCCAGATCGCATCGGGCGCCCGCGTCAGCACAGGCGGCATGACGATCGGCACGATCACGAACACGATCTCGAAGGCGTCGAGCACGAACGCCGACAGCGCGAACACCACCAGCACGGTAATGGCCGCGCCCGTCGGGCCACCCGGCACCAACTTGACCCAGGAGTCGAGCAACTGATCGGTGCCGAAGGTGCGGAAGACCAGGGTGAAGGTGGTGGCCGCCACGAACAGGGCAAAAAGCGCACCGCTCACCGCCATGGTGTCGCGCAGCACATGGCCGAATATGCCGGCGCGCAGACCGCCGCTCGCCCAGCCGAACAGCAGCAGCGCCGTTCCGCCCATCGCCGCCGCCTCGACGGCATAGAAGTAGCCCGCCGCGACGCCGGCCAGCAGGCCGACCACGAACAGGGCCGCGATCGCGGCGGTCATCCATTCGCCGGCAGATGGCCTCTCGCCTGTCGCCCTCGCCGCCGAGCCGCGTCCCGTCCACCAGGCGACGAGCAGGCTGAACGCCAGAAAGAGGCCGGCGGGTACCAGCGCACCGCGGAAGATGTCTTGCGTATTGACGATGCGCACCACGGCCTTCGTGACGTTGGTCGCCTCGGTGTGGGCGCGCATCATGGCGTCGCCCAGCAGGATCAGCACAAGCGAGGGTGGGATCACCACACCCAGGGTGCTCGACACGCAGACCAACGCCGTGCTCTGGGCGGCCGGCACGCCGCGGGATTCGAGCTTGGGCGCGACACTGCGTGACAGCATCGCGACGCCGGCGCCGACCGAGCCGTTCATCGGCGCGAGCAGGGCGCCCAGACCGAGCGTGGCGAGCGAAGGCGCAGCGGCGCTCCGGCCGCCGAGCGCCGCGCCGCAGCGGAACAGCCGGTCGGCGAGCGGCAGGCGGTTGAGCAGCGCGCCCATGAAGACGTAGAGCGGCAGGGCCTGCAGCAGGTCGGTCTCGAGCAGGCCCACGATGCGGGTCGGCAGAGCGGTCAGCAGGCCGAAATCGATCGCGCCCGCGGCCACGCCGATCCCGGCAAACAGCACCGACACGCCCATGAGCACCGCGAAAGCCGGCAGGCCGGTGCCCAGCAGCGCGACCGCCACGGCGAGCAGCATCCAGAGGCCGCCGCTCTGCATGGGTCAGCGTGCGCCTTTCGCCGGGCGCAGCAGGTCGAGCACGACCTGCAGCAGCGCCAGCACGGCCAGCAACAGGGCCGCCAGCTTGATCAGGAAGTATCCGAAATTGTTGGTCTCCGGAAACTTTTCCAGCGACAGCAGGGAGCGCATCGCGGTCGGCTCGACCGTCCAAATCATGAAGAGCGCCCAAGGCGCGACGCAGAGCAGTGCTCCCCAGCGGGCGAGGCGGTCCTGGGTGGCGGGCGCATAGCCGTGGGCGACGGCATCGACCGCCAGATGCGCGCGCTCGCGCGTGGCGAAGGTCATCGCCAGGCTCACATAGAGCGCAAAGATCCATTGGCCGAGATCGTTGGCCTCGCGCGAGCCCCATTGCACGAATTCACGTAGCGGCCATTGCAGGAACAGAGCCAGCGCTACCGGCAGCACCAGCCAGCGACCGGCCGCGATGACGCGGTCCAAGACACGGTCGATGGCTCCCCACCAGCTCATCCGCGTTTCTCCCCCCGCGAGTCGATCCCGTCATGCTAGACCGCAAGCGATGACCGGAGCCAGCGCCAACGACGAGACCCTGCTCGATCGCCTGGTCCGCGCCCTGGGCGGCGTGATCGGCGTACGCGCCATCGTGCTGGGCGGCTCGCGGGCGCGCGGCGAGGCAACGGCGGCTTCCGACTACGATATCGGACTCTACTATGAGCCCGCCGCGCAGATCGATGTCGGCGCCCTGGGCAAGGCGATCGCAACACTGCCGGGGCCTACGACCTCGACGGTGACGGCGATCGGCGAATGGGGGCCGTGGATCAACGGCGGCGCGTGGCTGACGGTCGAACGCACGCGGGTCGATCTGCTTTATCGCGATATGGCCAAGGTGCGCGGCGTGATCGCAACCTGCCATGCCGGACGCATCGAGCGGGCCTATCAACCCGGCCATCCGCACGGCTTCATTTCGTCGATCTGGATGGGCGAAGTCGCGCTCTGCCGGGTGTTGTGGGATCCCGACAAGGTCATGACGCCGCTCAAGCGCCAGTGCGATCCCTACCCCGATGCGCTGGGCGAGGCGCTGATCCGCACCTTCTTCTGGGAAGCCCGGTTCGCCGTTGAGAACGCCGAACACGGCAGCAGTCGCGACGACGTCAACTACGTGGCAGGTTGCATCTTTCGCACCGTCGCCTGCCTCTGCCAGACCCTGTTCGCGCTCAACCGGGTCTATCTCCTGAACGAGAAGGGTGCGGTCCGGGGCGTCGAGAAACTGACCCGCCATCCCCCTGACTTTGCCGCTCGGGTGGCCCAAATCCATTGCTTCGGCGCTGCCGGGTTGCCGGCCCTGCGCGGCCTGATCGGCGACGTCGAGGCCTTGTTGAAAGCGTGAATCACCTTTCGTGGCGGTGGCTGCGGTCCGCGTGTTAAGCGGGAACGTGCCCGACAGCTCTCCCACACTCGCCACAGGGGCGATTCCGGCTGACGCCACACCCATGATGCGCCAGTACCTGGCGATCAAGGCGGCGCATCCGGACCATCTCGTCTTCTACCGAATGGGCGATTTCTACGAGCTGTTTTTCGACGATGCGGTGAAGGCCTCGGCTGCACTCGACATTGCGCTGACCAAGCGCGGCCAACACCTTGGCGAAGACATCAAGATGTGCGGCGTGCCGGTGCACAGCCACGAGGCGTACCTGTCGCGCTTGATCCGCCAGGGTTTCAAGGTCGCGGTCTGCGAACAGGTCGAGGATCCGGCCGAGGCCAAGAAGCGCGGCGCAAAGTCGGTGGTCGAGCGGGCCGTGGTGCGCGTGATCACGCCGGGCACTCTGACCGAGGATTCGCTGCTCGATGCGCGCAGCCACAACTATCTCGCAGCCCTGGCGGAGGCGCAGGGGGAGCTGGCGTTGGCCTGGCTCGATGTCTCGACCGCTGATTTCGCCGCCCAGCCGATCGTAGCGGCGCAGCTTGCCGCCTCGCTCGCTCGGCTCGCCCCCGGCGAGCTGCTGGTGCCAGACCGGCTGCTGGCGCGGGAGCCGCTGAAGGCCGCGCTCGAAGAGTGGAACCCAGTGCTGACCCCGCTTCCTTCGGCGCGCTTCGATTCCGACAACGCGCGCAAGCGGCTGCAGGCACTGTTCAATGTCGCGGCGCTCGATTCCTTCGGTAGCTTCTCGCGCGCCGAAGTCGCGGCCTGCGGCGCACTGATCGATTACGTCGAGCTCACCCAGGCCGGCAAGGTGCCGGCGCTCGCGCCGCCGCGCCGCGAACGTGCCGATGGCACGATGGAGATCGACCCCGCGACGCGGCGCAATCTCGAACTGGTGAAGAGTCTCGACGGTCGTCGCGAAGGCAGTCTGCTCGCCACCATCGATCGCACGTTGACCGGACCGGGCGCGCGCCTCCTGGCCGAGCGAATCGCCGCGCCGCTCACCGACCGGGCCGAGATCGAGCGCCGGCTCGATCTGGTGCAGCTCTTCGTCGAGCGGCCGGCCCTGCGCGAAAAGGTCCGCGAGTCGCTGAAGCGTACGCCCGACGTCGAGCGCGCTCTGCAGCGCCTCTCGGTGGGTCGTGGCGGCCCGCGCGATCTCGGTGCACTGCGCGACGGCCTGGAGTCGGCCGAGGCCCTGGCCGCCATGCTGGGCGCCGAGGCCGAGATGCTTGCGCCACCACCGCAAACGCTGGACGAAATCGTCAAGGCATCGTCGAATCATCGCAAGGTGATCGATACTCTCACCGCGGCGCTGGCCGACGAGCCGCCGTTGCTGGCACGCGATGGCGGCTTCATCCGTGCAGGCTACAAACCCGAACTCGACGAGCAACGCACGCTGCGCGACGACAGCCGCAAGACGGTGGCGGCGCTGGAAGCCAGGTACAAGACGGCAACCGGCGTGGCATCACTGAAGATCCGGCACAACAACATGATCGGCTACCACATCGAGGTGACGGCGACGCACGCCGACAAGCTCGACCTGGCGGCTCTCGGCTTCACGCGGCGTCAATCGATGTCGAACGCCACGCGTTTCAGCACCGCCGAACTGGCCGATCTGGAAACCCGCATCGGCCGTGCCGCCGACCAGGCACTGGCGCTGGAGCTCACGATCTTCCAGGCACTGATCGCCGAGGTGATGGCCGTGTCCGCCGCCGTCGCCGCAGCCGGCCGCGCGCTCGCCCAACTTGACGTCGCGGCAGCGCTCGCCGAGCTCGCCGCCAGCGGCAACTACGTGCGCCCGCATCTGAGCGACGACACCACGTTCACGGTCTCGGGCGGCCGCCATCCGGTGGTTGAGGCGGCGCTCATGCGCTCGTCCGGCGGCACGGGCTTTGTACCCAACGACTGCGATCTCGGCCGCGAGCGCCGGCTGTGGTTGCTGACCGGCCCCAACATGGCGGGCAAGTCCACCTTTCTCCGCCAGAATGCGTTGATCGCGGTACTGGCCCAGGCTGGAGCTTTCGTGCCGGCGCGCGAGGCGCGCATCGGGCTGGTCGATCGGTTGTTTTCGCGTGTCGGCGCCGCTGACGACCTGGCGCGCGGCCGTTCGACCTTCATGGTCGAGATGGTCGAGACCGCGGCGATCCTCAACCAGGCGAGCGAAAAGAGCCTGGTGATCCTTGACGAGATCGGCCGCGGCACCGCTACCTTCGACGGATTGTCGATCGCCTGGGCGACGCTCGAGAACCTGCACGAAGTCAACAAGTGCCGCGCGCTGTTCGCCACGCACTATCACGAGCTCGGCGCGCTCAAGGAACGGCTATCCGCGCTCGCGCCCTACACAATGCGCGTCAAGGAATGGCAGAACCAGGTCGTGTTCCTGCACGAAGTGGCGCCGGGCGCCGCCGACCGCTCCTACGGCATTCATGTCGCGCAGCTTGCAGGCCTGCCGGCGGCCGTCGTGTCGCGTGCCGAAGAAGTGCTGGCGGCGCTCGAGAAGGGCGAGCAGTCGGGGGTGGTGACGCGCCTTGCCGACGATCTTCCGTTGTTCGCGGCCGCGCCGGTACGGCCCTCGGGCGGCAGTGCCAGGCCGAAGGAATCGGCTGTCGAGAAGGCGCTCGAAGCGGTCAATCCCGACGAACTCACGCCAAGGCAGGCGCTCGATCTACTTTATGAATTGAGGCGGCTGAAGGACTGAGCCGCTAACCGCGCGTGCGTCGCGCCGTTCTGATGTTGCGGAAGGGATGATCGTCCGGTTCGGGCGCACGCCAACCGGTGGTGTCGCGGAACCATGCCGCCAGCACATGACCGACCCAAGCCAGCATCAGGCAATCGACGATCCGTCCAGCCGCCGCGAGAGCGGCTCCATGCCAGGGCCTGGTCGGCACTAAAGTGAGCGCGCGTTCCATGCCGATCGCAGCCAGGATCGAAATCGCAACCGCCATGGCGATCAGCAGGAAGACATGGATCTGCAGTGGCCGGCCCAATGCAAAGGCCTGGCGCAGCGATAGCGGCTCGGCGGCCGACAGCGAGGGCAGCATCAGCGCGAACAGACAGGCGCTGGCCGACCACAGCACGATCGAGACCTCGCCGTAGTGCAGCGGCTGCAGAAGCAGGGCTAGGCCAAACAGCAGCACGGCACCGGCGAGATAGCGCAACGAGATGACGGAGCGGCGCAGATTGTCGACTTCCTCGCAGGGACTCGCCTCGTCGAGCAGGCTGGTCTTTATCCAGCGGTCGAGAAACATCGCATAGATCAGTGCGAACAGCAGACCCCAGCCCCAGTGGTGACGCCAGGGCTCGAGATCGCGATGACTGTCGAGCAGCCACGCCGTCATGGCGGCCAGTGCGGCGATCGGCAGGGTGACGATCCAGAAGGCGAGAGGGTTGCGCATCCAGAAGACGAGCGCATCGACACTCGACAGAAGAAGAGACGGTTTGTCCTCGATCTCTGCGGAAAGCTCGCTCGCCATCTCGCCCCCGTTCTACAGGGTCTTGCGCGCCAGCGCGGCTCCCTGTGCCAACGAGCGAAGTTTACCGTAAGCGGTCGCGAGCGTCATCGGGGCCATGCCGCAATTCGTGCATGCTTGAATGCGTTCAGCGTCGACGAACTTAGTCGCAAGCTTCAGAGTCGCGGCAACTTCTTCCGGCGTGTCGATCTTGTCGGATGCCACATCGATGCAGCCAACAAGCACCGTCTTGGTCTTCAGCAGCTTCATCAGCTCGGGCGGCACGTGGCTGTTGCGGCATTCCAGCGAAACCTGCTGGAGGCTGCTCTTGTCGAGCGCCGGAAATGTTTCTTCATACTGACGCCAGCTTTCGCCCAGCGTCTCCTTCCACTTGTTGTTGGCCTCGATGCCGTAGCCGTAGCAGATGTGCACGGCGGTGGTGCACTTCAGCCCGGCTGCAGCTTTTTCCAACGCCGGCACACCCCACTCGACCGTCTCCTTGAGGTAGACATTGAAAGCCGGTTCGTCGAACTGGATCACGTCGACGCCGAGCTTCTCGAGATCCCTGGCTTCCTGATTGAGGAGCTCGGCGAAGGCGAAGGCCATCTTCACGCGGTCGCCGTAGAAGCCGTCGGCCAGCGTATCGATCAACGTCATCGGCCCGGGCAGGGTGAATTTGAGCTTGCGTGCCGTGGCGGCGCGGGCGACGCGCGCTTCCTTCTCGTGGACGAACTTGCGTCTCCGCAGCTGGCCGGTGACGGTTGGGCAGTCGGCATCGTAGCGATTGTTGCGGATACCCATCCGCACCTTCTTGGCGAAGTCGACGCCGTCGACCTCGGCGAGGAAGCCGTGCACGAAATGCTGCCGCGCCTGCTCGCCGTCGCTCACGATGTCGAGTCCGGCTTCCTCTTGGCGGCGAATGGCAAGCGCAGTGGCGTCTTCCTTGGCTTCCTGCAATGGCGCGCCGGTCAGCGTCCAAGGCGCCCATAGGACGTTCGGTGTGGCGAGCCATGACGGCTTGGGCAGACTGCCCGCGAGTGTCGTCTCGAACATCTATTCCCCCGAATTCATTGTGAGCGCCAGCTTTTCCCGGGCTTCCGGCGGCAGGACCTGACCGAAGGTTCCTGGCGCGCGCCAGTGGAGTGTGCCGAAGGCACCGCAATTCTCGCACACCGAGCGCCAAGTCTCATGTTGAGCGCCGCAAGCCGAACAGCGCCAGGCGCGGTCGGTCGGGGCCTGAGCGGCACGTGCCAGCCACTCGTGGACCTTCTCTTGTCCCGTCTGCGCCCGCTCCTCGACCTCGGCCATCAGGCGGCAGACCCGCACCGGCGGGCTGGTGCCGCCGGCAGCATCGAGATGGCGCCGCGCTTCGCCCCACAGGCCCGCCTCGAGCGAGGCCTGGGCCAGCGCCAGGTGACTTTCCATGTCATCCGGCTTCTGCGCCGCGAGCTTTCGCACGATGCCCACGCGCTTGAGCGAGTCGTTCTCGCCTGAGGCCTTGAGATAGAGCGCGGCGAGATCGGGATGCGGCGCCATCGCCCAGGCCTTCTCCAGGGTTCTGGCGGCGCGGCGGGTATCGCCGGTCTTGATCTGCATCTCGGCCAACCGCTGGGCCGCCGCGATTCTTTCGGGGGCCAGCCCGAACGCCTCGCGCGCCAGGGAGAGAGCATCGCCGTCGCTGCCGGCCGTCTCGGCCTCGCGGCTGCGTTCGACCAACAGCAGCGCTTTGAGGGTACGGCCCTTCTCTTGTGTCACCACCTTGGTGCGCAGCCCGGCGTCGAGTGTTTCCTGGGCGGCGCGCCACTGGCCGATCTGGGCCTGCATGTCGAACAGCGAATGGACGACCCACGGAGTCTGCGGCCGGATCTTGAAAGCGCGCTCGGCGTAGGTCATTGCCTGCGCCGCGTCACCGTCGCGCAGTGATTGCGCGATCAGTCCGCGCAAGCCGAGGAACGCCATCTGGTCGTCGTCGAGCATGGCGTCGAAGGCACGCCGGGCGCCGTCGCGATCGCCGGTCAATTGTGCGGCCTGCGCCGACAGCAACAGTGTCAGGGCCGGTTCCGACAGGAGTTGCTCGGCCTTGCGCGCATGCTTCTGTGCCTCGACGCCATCGCCCGCGGCCACCGCGGCCAGCCCTTGAGTCAATTCGCGATAGCCACGGCGTCTGCGGCTTTCGCCCCAACCCTCGAGTAGCGCGCCCGGCGCGCCGACGATCCAGCGCCACAGCAGCCACAATGTGGTGGCCAGCAGCATCAGTAGAACCATGGCCATGGCGATGACGCCGACATTGGTGTCGAGCCGCCAGCCGTGCCATTGGGCCGTGAGCGTCCCCGGCCGCTCGGCGAGCCAGGCCGCGCCGAACATCAGGGCGACGACGGCGGCAGACCACAGCAGAAGGCGAAGCGTGGTCTTCATCAGGGGCGTGTCGCCCCGAGCAGGGAGACGGCATGGGCGGCGAGCTGATCGACCGCCTGCTGGGCGGAGAGATGGGCTTCGGCCGCGGCCAGCCACTTGGCGGCGGCTTTCGACGTTTGCGGCGGCAGCGACTTCACCAGCCCGACCGCCTTGGCGACGTCGCCCGCACCGAGCGCCGCCTCGGCACGCGCCAGCTTGGCCTCGGCGCCGTCTCCTTCGACGTCGGCGCCGACCCGGCGCAACGACACGATCGCCTTGATCTTCCCGAGCACCCTCTGGCCGAACGAATCGTCGGCTAGATCGTCGGCAAGTGCGGCCTTGGCGACGGCGGGGAAATCGGCAGCGAGGCTCGCGCGCGAGGCCACGCCCGAGGCCGCGAGCGGCTGCAGCCTCGCAACGATCTCGGCGAGCTTGGAATCGCTCTGGCCGAACGGCATCAGCAGAGCGAGATCGCCGGCGAAGGGCAGGCCCGAGTCGAGTGCACCGCTGAGCCGCGCGGCAATGCCGATGACGGCCGACGCGCGGGCTGCGGCGATTGCCTTTTGTTCGCCGCCCGAGCTACGCGCCGAGGCTTCGTTCAAGGCCGCGCGCAGCGCAGTGATATCGGTCTTGAGGCCGGCAATCTCCTTGTCGGTGTCCGGATTGGCCGCGAGCCTGCTTTCCAGCGCCTCCAGCTTGGTGCGCAGTTCTGCCATCGTCGCGTCGCTGGTCGGACGGTCGGCCTGGGCCGCCGTGGTCGCTGCCGCGCGCACGCGCTTCTCGAGATCCTCCAGCCGAAGGTCCATGGCACGCTTGGCTTCGTCGAGCGCCTTCTGCCGCGCGACCTCTTCGGCTTGGCGCTTCGTTTCCGCGTCGGCGATCGCCTTGTTTCGCGCCTGAACCTCGGCCTGCAGTTGCGCCAGCTCGGCCTCGGTGCGGGCGCGTGTTGCGGCCTCCGCTCGCCGCGACTCAGCCGAGACAGTCGCGGGAGCGGGCGAGGGCGCAGGCGCCGCTGCGACCTGCGCGCCGCGCCATAACTCTCGCGCCTCCTGCGGCCAGAACGGCAGGGACATGACGGCCGCCCCGAGAACGAGGCCCGCGGCAATCACGGCAACGAAAAAGACGCCGATCACGCCGAGACCGCGACGCTCGGATGGCGTCAGCGCGGCGGGTTCCTGTGGTAGACGGGGCGTGGCCGGTTCGGCGGCCGGGGAAGGCGTGTCGCTCATGCTCGTCTGTCCTTGTACGCCGGGTTCGGCCAATCGGTCGATCTCATCCAGCACGCCCTGCCGCGACGGTTTGGCGGCTGTCGTCACCGTCCGGAAGGGCAATCCGTCCAGCGGCTGCGCCGCCGCGGCGCTGATCGCGATCGCGGTGACGTCGCGGCAGGAATCCTGCAGGCCGGCCGCCTCGACCAACTGGACGAACACTGCTGCCGCGCGCGGTGAAAAGAAAGTGGCGGCATCGAGCGCGCGTGCCTGCAGCGCCGCCTGCGCCGCCTCAGGCAGGACATCGGCCTCGCGCGCCTCGTAGAGCGCGTAGCGGTGAAGCTCGAAGTCCTTCAGCGCCGCGGCGAGGTCGCCCGCGACGTCGACCCCCGAGGCATGCACCAGCGGTCCTTTGGCCGGATCGAGCTTTTGGCGCACCAGCGCTGCCAGCGCGCGGCTGTCGCCTGCAGCCGATACGACGTTGGTGAAGCCAAGCCCTTCGGCGGTAGCGGCCGTGGTATCGCCAACGGCGAACACCGGCTTGCTGCGCTGCTCGCTCGCCTCGGCCAGCGCCCGAGCGCCATTGGCGCTGGTGACCAACACCGCCTGGCACGAGGCAAGCGCTGCCGCGAAATCGGCCGGTGGACGCAGGAACTGGAGGCCGAACAGCGGCGCGATGACCGTGGCATGGCCGCGCCCGGCGAGAGCGACCGCCAGCGCCGTCGCCTCCGATTCAGGCCGGGTGATCAGCACGCGCATCGGCTAATTCATCTCTCATTTCATTCTCTCTCGCCAGAGGCGAGGGCCGGTTACGGAACGACGACGCCTTCGAGCGCCAGCAGCTTGCGCTTGGTGGCGAGACCCCGGCTGCCTGAATAGCCGCCGATCGCGCCACCGCTGGCCAGCACCCCATGGCAGGGAGTGACGACGGCGATCGGATTGGGACTGCCGGAGGGCTGGATCTTCAGGTCGAAGCGCTTCAGCCGGCCGGTGAGGTAGCGTTCGAGCTGGCGCGCAGGATCGTTCAACAGCGTCCTCTTGCCCTGGATTCGTGGACGCTCACCCCGGGCCGCCCACCGTATGCCGGTCAATACGTCGCCCTCGGCCTCGAGCACCAGGCGCCAGAACGGGCCATCAAAGGTGCGTGTCGCCATGCAGGCGAGCGTAGCGTTGCGTTCGAGCATTTGCCAACATGGTCGGCATGAGCGGGGGAGCGGATCGGCCGTCAGGCCGGTTGATTGGACGGCCTTTCGGCCGGCGTGGACTGTTGGCCAGTATGGGGTTGGCGCCCGTGCTGGCGCCGGCAATTGCGCGCGCGCAGGGCGCGCCGCGCCGTCAGGCCGAACCGTCGACTTCGACGTCGCAGGGCTTGCCGCCGATCGTCTTCGTGCACGGCAACGGGGATTCGTCGGCGCTCTGGATCAACAATCTGTGGCGCTTCGAGGCCAACGGCTTCAGGCGCAACCAGCTCTTCGCCATCGACTTCGCGCCCCCCGACGCACGCAGCGACGATTCCAAGCCTCAGCCGAACCGCTCCTCGACCGAGGATCAGTTGCGCGAGCTGTCGAACTACGTCGCCCAGGTGCGCAAGGCGACCCGGCGTCCGAAGGTGGTGCTGATCGCCTCCTCGCGCGGCGGCAATGCGGTGCGCAATTTTCTCAAGAATGGCGGCGGTGTGGAGGCGATCAGCCACGCCATTCTCTGCGGCACGCCCAACAAGGGCATCGTGAACTCCGAGACCCTTCTGGTCGGCAGCGAGTTCAACGGCGCCATGCCGTTCCTGAAAGGCTTGAATGCCGGTCCCGACGATCTGATCCCGGGCGTCGAGATGATGGCGATACGGTCCGACAAGAACGACAAGTACTCGCAACCCGACGGCCGCTTCGTCGGTGCGCCGGGCAAGCCGACCGGCGTCAGCTACGATTCAAGTGAGTTGCGCGGTGCCAAGAACGTCGTGCTCGACGGCCTCGATCATCGGGAGGTGGCGTTCCACAAGCTCGCCTTCGCCGCTCAGTACGAATTCATCGTCGGCAAGCCGCCCGGTACCCTGTTCATCGCGCAGGAGCCGCTCCCGGTGCTGAACGGCAAGGTGACCGGCATCGGTGCCGACGGTAACTATACGAACCGTCCGGTCGAGGGCGCCGAGGTCGAGGTGTACGAGGTCGATCCCAGGAGCGGCGAGCGGCGCGGGACGCAGCCCAACCACCGCAAGGTCACCGGTGCTGACGGCATCTGGGGCCCGTTCATCTCGCGTGCCGACACGACCTACGAGTTCGTCCTCAAGATCGAGGGCCAACCGATCACGCATATCTATCGCACCTCCTTCCTGCGTTCGACCGACGTGGTCCATCTCAGGCCCCAGCCGATCGCCAAAAGCGACGAAGCTGCCGGTGCGATCGTGATGATGACGCGGCCGCGTGGCTATTTCGGCGTCGGCCGCGACAAGTTCAGTCTCGACAACAAGGTGCCGCCCGGCATCAACGACGGCGTGCCCGGCACGGCGAGTGGAAAACTGCCGTTCGATGCGGGTCCGCGCGCCGTGGTCGCCGTGCTCAACAACGAGAGCATCACCGCGCGCACCTGGCCGCTCAAGGACGGCCACATCTCCATTGCGGAGTTCTTGAACTAGAGCGGAATGTTCGTTTCGACGGGCACCATCAGTTCAGCCGGTTCCCAGTTGAGCCCATAATGCTCCAGGCCCCTTCCGCCTGGTTGCGGGACGGGTGTAGCCTGCGCCTTCAACGCGTCCAGATGGGCTGAAGTCCGCGATACGACGCGACCGTGGAGGGGACATCATGACAATTCACCGTCGCACATTCGTGCATTTGGCTGCGGGCGCCGCCGCGCTGCCGGCCTTCACCGGTATCGCACGGGCACAAGCACCCTATCCGTCGCGTACGGCTCGCATCGTCGTCGGCTTTCCAGCCGGCGGAGCGACCGACATTCAGGCACGTCTGATGGGCGAATGGCTGAGCGAGCACCTTGGCCAGCAGTTCATCGTCGAGAACAAGCCCGGCGCCAGCGGCAACATCGCCACCGATACGGTCGCCAAGGCACCTGCGGACGGCTACACGCTGCTGCAGGTCGTGACGCCGCACGCGATCAATGCCGCGCTTTACAGCAATCTCGGCTTCGATTTCATCCGGGACATCGCGCCCGTAATCTGCGCCGCGCGACTCGCCTATGTCGTCGTGGTCAATCCGTCGCTGCCTGTCGCGACGATCCCCGAACTCATCGCTTATGCCAAGGCCAATCCGGGCAAGATCAACTACGGATCGGCGGGCCAGGGGACGCCGCAGAACATTTCCTGCGAACTCTTCAAGATGATGACCGGGGTCAATCTTGTGCACGTCCCGTACAAGGGGGGTGCGCCAGCGGTCGCCGATCTGATCGCGGGCCATGTGCAAATCGTATTCGCGCCGGTGTCGGAAGCGATCCAGCAGATCAAGGCCGGCAAACTGCGCGCGCTCGCGGTGACGACCAAGGCCCGGCTGGACGTTTTCCCGGATATTCCGACGGTGGGAGACTTCGTCCCTGGCTATGAGGCCAGCGGCTTTGCCGGCATCGGCGTCCCCAAAGCCACCCCGGCAGAAATCGTCACCCTGCTGAACAAGGAACTGAATACAGCCGTCGCGGACGCCAGGATCAGGGCTCGAATCGTCGAACTCGGCGGCACGCCGCTGGGCGGCACGCCCGCGGAATTCGCGACGATCATCTCTGAGGCCACCGATAAGTGGGCCAAGGTGATCAAGTTTGCGGGCGTCAAGGCGGAGTAGGCTAGGCCGCCCGTGAAGTGATCGAGCGACCCTCTCCTTTCCGACGGAGGGGTCGCTCCTCCTATTTGCGATAAGTGTACCTGAAGTTGCAGTGGCTCGCGCCCTGCATGATGGTCTGCGGCCGCTCCAGCTTCAGCTTGGGATCGTAGCCTTCGCTGAAGGCGCCGTCGCGATTGCACGACAGCAGGTGTCCGATGTCGCCGAGCCCCATGGCCTTGTAGGTCTCGGCGTAGCGGCAGCGCGTGACGTTGAAGGCGAAGGTCGTGTCGGTCTGTTCCTTGACCTCGATCTCCAGTGCGCCGCCCTTGGTCCAGAAGGACTGGATGTCCTGAAACGATTTCAGCGACGTGCCGCCTGGCGCCGAAGCGGCGAAAGCGCGAGCCTGCTCGATTGCCGAGCGCCGCACCGACTCTGCGATCGTCTGTCGGGCGACTTCTTCGCCGTGGCTCGCTTTGAGGGTCTCGTAGACCTCCTTCAGGATTTCGGCCTCGATCCTGCGCTTTTCAAGCATG
>CAWUOG010000034.1:0-16551 GCA_963923875.1 uncultured Alphaproteobacteria bacterium | reverse complement strand
ACAGCATCCACAGCACCATCACGGCGAGCAGCGGGCCGAGGTAGATCATCGCCTCATAGGTCCGCATCGCCAGTGCCGAGATCACAAGCAGCAGAACAGCTTCGCCGAGCCGCAGGCGCTCTACTCTCGCCAGCAGCACGGCGGTCAGGACGGCGATGGCGTAGGCACTGTTGTACTCACCGATGATGAAGAATGACGTCGTCATGAAGACGATGCCGATGGCGGCGATCACTGCAGCGAGCAGGATGGGGTCTTCCTTCGCCCGCCACAGCGCGAGCGTGTAGAGCGCGGTCGGCAGGCCGAACAGGCCGAACGACAGCAGCATCGCAAGGAGGTGAAGGTCTGTGCTTCCGGCATGGATGCCGATCATGATCGGCACCTGCGCCACGACCATGGCGAACAGGCGCGGCGGATAGAAGTCGAAGAACCACTCGCGGCGCACGATCTGGATCAGGAAACCCGACCCGTCGACGAACAGGCCACGGCACGCCCAGCTGTGCCACAATGCCAGCGCCCAGATCAGGGCGATCGTCGCCCGGTAAGCGAATTTAGTGAAGTTCATGCAGTAGGACTGACGGGCTCTACAAGACGCTCCGTTCAAGTGCAAGCTGCGCGGACATCGGCGGCCCGGGGCCGTTGCCGCAGGCCTAATCGAGCCAGGCGTAGCTGCCGAGATCGAGAGGGCTTTCCGGCGGGAACGGCGACCAGCCGGCGTACCAGCGAAAAGGAGCGACAACTCCGTCCCCCGGTTTCGACCTCAGCACAAGGCTTTGGCTCGGCATCGACCAGTTCTCGACCAGCAGCAGGTCGGGCTTGCGCGCCAGTGCCGTGTCCTCGATCGCGACTACGCCCGTATGCGTGCGCACGATCGACTTGAGCGTATCGAGATAATGCAGCCAGCCTGCCGTCAACTGGAGGTCGATCGGCACGCCGGCCGCGAGCAGCAACGCGGCGAAGACGAGAAACCGCCGGCCGACATCCGGCCGGCGCAGCATCGCGAGGGCAGGCAGTTTGCGGTGGAGCCCGGAGGCATGCGCCCACAGGAACAGCACGATCGCCGCAACCACCGCGCCGCCGGCGAAGCGCGAGATATATTGCGAGCGCGCCGTCGGCTGCACGACGAAATCGACCATGGCGAGCAACGGTGACAACGCCAGCAGCACCAGGAAGCACGATGCCCACAGAAACGGCGTCGGTTGTCCCAGGCCACTCGGCCTCACCAGCGCCCAGACCACGACCACTGCCGCGGCGGCGCAAGCCAGGTCGAATTGCAGGTTCCACCAGAAATAGCCCAGCTCCAGGTAGGTCGCCTGGAGATGCTCGGGATCGAACGGTTGGAGCAGCGAACCGACCGCCACGAACATGCCGCCCAGGAACAGCAAGCCGGCCGCGACATGGACCGCGCCGGCTATTCGAGATTGCGAGGTGGCGGTGGCCACGCGCCAGAAAGTCATGGCCGCCATCATCGGCCCCAGGAACAGCGTGACCTCGTACGAGCGGGAAAAGAAGAATGCGACGCCCATCAAGACGATTCCGTCGGCAAGTCGAAGCCGGTCGCTCGTCGCCAGCCAGACCGCGCCCATCACGGTGAGTGCGTAGGTCGTATTGTACTCGCCGACGATGAAGAATGACGTCGTCATGAAAACGATCGCGACGGCCGCAAGCGCCGCGGCCAGCACCACGGCATCCCGATGGGCCCGCCACAAGGCGAGGCTATAGAACAGCGTTGGTATGCCGAACAGGTCGAAAGACAGAAGCCGGGCGAGCAGGTGCAGATCGGTAACTCCGAGCCTGATGCCGATCACCGGCAGGATCTGGTTTGCCACCTCGGTGTGGAAGCGCGGCCCGCGGAAGGTGACGAACCAGTCGTACCGGACCATGTCGATCAGGAGCTTGGACCCATCGACGAACAGGCCGCGGCTGGCCCAGCTATGCCAGGCCGCCAGTACCCAGAGCAGGCCGATTGCAGCCCAAGCGATGAATTTTCCGGATGCCATGCCGCTTCGATTTGGCCTCTACAAGAGCGACGGTTCAGAAGCAAGATGCGACGGCTTGCGACAGCGCAACGGCACTGTTAGCAAGGCGGCGATGCGGAGCCGACCATGCTGAGTTGGGAGAAGATCGACGCCATTCCGGGCTGGTTCGGCTTCCACTCCTATGCCCTGTGGCGCAGCCTGCTCGACTACCAGGCGCCGACGAAGGGCGACGTGTTCGAAATCGGCGTCTGGAAGGGCCGCTCGGCGGCGCTCCTCGCCTCGTACTGCAAGCCGGACGAGAAGCTCTATCTCTGCGACCTCGAACTCGACGAGCCCGCCGTCAGAGCGGCCTTCGCCTCGGTCGATGCCAGCCCGCAGCATGTGATCCCGCTGTCGGGTCCGTCGAGCACTCTGCCCGGCCGCCTCGATCTCAAGGCGATGCACCAGTCCGTGCGCTGGATGCACATCGACGGCGAACACACCGGCACTGCGGTTTATGCCGAGCTCGAACTGGCCCACCGGATCGTGATGCCGGAAGGGCTGGTGGTCATCGACGACTTCTTCACCTCGCGCTACCCGGCCAATACGATGGAGGCCCTGCGCTACATGGAGAAGAATCCGTTCCACTTCAGGCTGCTCGCCGTCGGCTTCAACAAGGCCTATCTCTGCCGCCCCGAGGCAATGCCCGGACACATGAACTATATCGCCAACCGGCTGAGCGATGCGTTGCTGGGGTACGACTGCAAGAGCACGCTCTGGAAGACCACTGGCGCCTGGGACAACGATGCCGTCGGCATCACGGGGTTCGTCGACGCGGCCGGAACCATCGCCGGTCCCGATACCGACCCGCACTATTGGAACATGCTGCGCGACCAGCCGGTCCTGCCGCTGTCACGGCGTCTCAAGAATGCCTGGCGCGAGTTGTTCCGCTAGAGCGGAATATAGTCGGGTGGAAGCTCACTTGGTTCCACCTGACTGCATTCGCGCGCACCGGTGATGCTCTAGCCGCCTCGCGCCTCTTCAGTTCGGCTTTACGAGCTTCATCTGCTCGTCGATGTCGTCGGCGATGAAATTGCGTACGACCTCGTCGAGATCCTTGTCGATCTCGAAACCGAGCTTGCGCGCCCTTGCCGAGTCGATGCCCTGGGGCCAGCCGTCGCAGATCTTCTGGATCGCCGGATCGTGCTGCCACACGACCTTGCCGACCTTGCGGTTGCCGGCATGCCTGGCCACAGCCTGCTCGAGCTGTTTGGCGGTGACGTTGATTCCGTTGAGCAGAAGGGTTCGGCCCGGACCGAATGCGTCGGGCGGCAGGTCGTGCAGACGCATGAAGGCATCGACCGTCTTGCGCGGGCTCAATACCACCATCACGGTTTCGGGCGTGACCGGGCAGACGACGTCGACGCCTGTCAGCGGCTCGCGCACCACCGAACTCGCCCAGGTCGAGGCCGCCTTGTTGGGCAAGCCGGTGCGCACACAAATCGTCGGCAGCCTCACCGCGGTTCCGCGCAGATAGCCCTTGCGGGTGTAATCGCGGATCAGGAATTCGCCGATCGACTTCTGGGCGCCATAGGAGGTTTGCGGCGTGAGAGGCGTGTCGTCGGTCACTGCCGGTGGCAGGTCGCCGCCGTAGGCTGCCAGCGACGAGGTGAAGACGACGCGCGGGTTGGTGCCAAGCGCACGGCAGGCTTCGAGCACGTTGCGCGTGCCGTCGAGGTTGACCCGGTAGCCCAGGTCGAAATCGGCCTCGGCGCCGGCACTGACCACGGCAGCGAAGTGGAAGACCGTCGACGCACCCTGGATGATCGACTGCACGGTGTCCTTGTTGGCGATGTCTCCGGCGACCGCCTTTACGCGTGCGTCGTCGAGTTCGGCTCCCTCGGCCTTGCCGACATCGAACAGCAGCAGTTCGCTCACCTTCTCTGGTCGACCGTCCGGGCCGGCAAGCGCACGCTGCTGCAGGATGCGGCGCGCCAATTTCTTGCCGAGAAATCCGGCTCCGCCCGTAATGACCACCTTCATGACGTCTCCGTACGCTCGAACTACTTCATCGGCATTTGCATTTCATTAAGTGTGCACAAATGGCGCCGCGCGTCTATGCTGATGCCCGATGGCAGCGACTGGCGAAATTCATGTTTTCAAGGACGCGTTGATCATCCTGGGCACGGCGGCGGTTGTCGCGCCGGTGATGCCGCGCCTGAAGGTCAGTCCGGTCCTGGGATATCTCGCGATGGGCGCGCTGCTCGGCCCCTACGGGCTCGGCCGCTGGGCCGACCAGTCGCTGGCGGTCGACTGGTTCACCGTCACCGGCGAAAAGCAGATCAGCTTCATCGCCGATCTGGGCATCGTCTTCCTGCTGTTCTTCATCGGCCTCGAGTTGTCGATGCGCCGCCTGCTGACGCTGCGGCGCCTCGTATTCGGCCTGGGCGGCCTGCAGATCGTGCTGACCACCGTGCTGTTCACCGCGATCGGATGGTGGCTGGGCGGCGCGCCGGCCACCTCCCTGGTGATCGGCGCCTGCCTTGCGCTGTCGTCGACGGCGATCGTGATGGAGCTTCTGTCGGGCCAGCGCCGCATGATGAGCGCGACCGGCCGCACCAGCTTCGCCATCCTGCTGGCCCAGGACCTCGCGGTGATTCCCCTCCTGTTATTCATTGGCGCCCTGGGCGGCACCAGTCAGGGATCGGTCTGGATCAGCATCGGAACCGCTCTCCTGGAGGCCGTGGCGGCCATCCTGGTGATCGGCCTGGTCGGCAGGCTGATCCTGCGGCCGTTGTTCCGGCTGGCTGCCGGCAGCGACAATCCCGAATTCTTCATGGCGGCGACCCTGCTGGTCGCGGTCGGATCCGGCGTGATCGCGAGCGTCGCGGGACTGTCGATGGCGCTCGGCGCCTTCATCGCAGGTCTCCTGCTGGCGGAAACCGAGTATCGCCGCGCCGTCGAGGCGATGATCGATCCCTTCCGCGGCCTGTTGCTCGGCGTCTTCTTCTTCTCCGTCGGCATGCACGTCGATGTCGGCTTCATCCTGCGTCAGCCCCTGATCGTGCTCGCCGGCGTCACCACGATGATCGCGCTCAAGGCCGCGCTGCTGACGCCGCTCTGTCGAGCCTGGGGCCTTTCGTGGTCGGCGAGCGCCGAGGTGGGCCTGTTGCTGGCGCCGGGCGGCGAGTTCGCCTTCATCGGGATCGGCCTTGCCGCCCAGCTCGCGCTGATTGACACGGAAGTAGCGTCGCGTGTGCTGGCCGTGGTGTCGCTCACCATGGCGATCCTGCCGCTGATCGGCGTCGCCGGCCGCCAGATCGCGCGGCACATCGCGGCGACGGTGCCCGACTCCGGCGCGGTCACGATCCTGCCGCCCGACGATCATGTCCGCAGGGTGATCGTGATCGGCCACGGCCGGGTCGGGCAGCTCGTGTGCGACCTGCTCGAGGAACACAAGATCGCCTATCTCGCTACCGACCGGGACCCTGCGCTGGTTGGCGCCTTTCGCGGGCGCGGCCGGCCGATCTACTACGGCGACGCCAGCGACCCGAACTACCTGCGGCGGTGCGGCCTCGACGAGGCTGTGGGCGTGATCGTCACGCTCGACACTGCCGTGGTCGACGACGTCGTGCGGGCGGTCCGCAGCCGGCGGCCCGACGTCATGATCGTGGCGCGCGCCCATGACGCCCAGCACGCCCGCCATCTCTACACGCTCGACGTGACCGACACCGTGCCGGAAACCATCGAGGCCAGCCTGCAGCTCGCAGAATCGGCGCTGGTCGGGCTCGGCGTGCCCATGGGAGCGGTCATTGCCTCGATCCACGAGCGCCGTGAGACTATCCGGCACGAGCTGCAGGCGGCAGCGGGCGGTTCGGCGTCGCTGGCGGCGCAAATCCGCAGTGCCCGCTCGCATATGCGCAGCCGGACGTGATAAGCGGGAGTTGAGCACTCGCCGATGAAAGTGATCAGTTGGAACCTCTTGCGGCTCGAAGGTGCCGCCGTCGAGGACGTGGCCGCGCTGCTCGAGCGCGAGCGGCCCGATGTGCTGCTCATGCAGGAAGTCACACAGCACATGGACGCGCTGACCAGTCTGGCCGGCGGTCACTACAGCCGCCTGCCCTGGCCGGGGCGCATTCACGGACTCGCCGTCTGGAGCCGGCACAATTTCTCGACGCCGCGCGTGCTGCCCCTTCCCGCCTCGCGGCTGCCCGGGCGCCTGCCGCGCCGCCGGGCCCAACTTGTCCAGGTGGGCGAGATCACGTTCGCCAACGTCCATCTCAGCCACGGCCAGTTGTTGAACCGCCGCCAGCTCTTCCGCATCGGCGCGGCGCTACGCGGCAAGCCTGCCGCGATCATCGGCGACTACAACGCCGTGGGTCCGATCATGCTTCCCGGCTTTGCCGATTCCGGCCCGCGCGAGCCGACCCACCTCGCGGGAAATGTCGTGCCTTTCCGCCTCGACCGCGCCCTGCTGCACGGGATCGCCTGTCGCTCGGCGACCACGCTGGATTTCGGGCCGAGCGACCACAAGCCGATCGTGCTCGAACTGATCGCGGCCGAAGCCAGAAAGCACGGCCCCCTGCGCCGCCTCGCACGCCGGCGCATGGCGCAACTCAAGCGCGCGGTGGCCGGAAACCTGCGGAAGATGTCCGGCAACTGACCGGAACGGAGACCTAGAGGTAGGGCTGCAACAGCCGCGCCGCACTGTTGCGCAGGCGAATCGGCAGCGGATCGGCGTCCAGTTCCTCCGCCTTCAGCAATCGGCCGCCCCGGCTTACCTCGGTGATACGGCGGGCGAATTCCAGGTCGTAGACCTCGACGGTCAGCTCGAAATTCAGACGAAAACTTCTCGTATCCCAGTTCGCGCTGCCGATCAGGGACCAGGAATCGTCGATCGTCATCAGCTTGGAATGATCGAACGGCGCGGGCCTGAGCCAGATGCGGCAGCCCGCCTCGAGCAGCGGCCGCATCGGCACCCGGCGAGCCCAGTCGAGGATCCGGTGATTGGAATTCTCCGGAACGACAATGTCGACGGTTACGCCACGCATCGCCGCCAGCCCAAGTGCCATGGTCAGCACCTCGGGCGGCAGGAAATACGGCGTGACGACCCGGATCGACCGGCGCGCGCAGGAGATTGCATGCAGGGCGACAAACTCGATCTGCTCCAGTTCCTCGTCAGGCCCCGAAGAAACGGCGCGCGTAGGGATCGTCCCCGCCGGCTCGATCGGCGGGAACCAGATCTCACTCAGAAGCCGCTCCCCGGTCTGGAACAGCCAGTCGTCGGCGAAGGCTTCCACGAGTTGGGCAACCACCGGCCCCTCGATCCGGAAGTGCGTGTCGCGCACCGGATGCTGCGGGTTCCCGGCCTCCACATTCTCGTCGCCGATGTTGAGGCCGCCGACGAAGGCCAGTCGCCCATCGACGACCAGGATCTTGCGATGGTTGCGCAGGTTGAGGAACGGCGTGCGCCAGGGAAAGTACGAATGGAGAAAGCGCTTCACCGGCACGCCGGCGCGCTTGAGGCGCACGTAGGTCCCGGACCAGAACCAGCCGCTGCCGACTCCGTCGATCAGCACGCGAACCTCGACGCCCCGCTTCAGCGCACGAATCAGCGCTTCGCTGAACTGCTGGCCATACGTGTCGTCGCGGAAGATGTAGCTCGCCAACCCGATGCTTTTGCGGGCGGCATCGATCGCCGCCAGCATCACCGGGTAGGCCTCGTCGCCGCTGCGCAGCATCTGCGCGGCATTGCCGCGCTCGGCCGGCAGGCCGGTCAGTCGACCGATGGCATATTCAAGCGGCGACAGCGGATCGGCCTCGGTGGGCGCGGCACCGCCCGGCGCCAGGCGCGAACGGCGGGGACGCAGGCGCAACGCGCGACGCCGCACCCGGTTGATGCCAAGCGCGAAATAGAGCGCTCCGCCGATGAACGGCGACAGCCAGGCGATGCCCATCCATGAGATCGCCGCGCCGACATTACGCTTGTTGAGCAGGACATGGATCGTCACCGCGAGCGCAATGCCGATATGGGCAACCGTCGCGATCTCGCCCAACAGCCAGACCAGGTCGCGGGTGACGGTCATGGCGTCGGGCCGCTCCTGTCGTCAGCGGAAGAGGCAGCGGTGGCGGGAAGGCACGAAGTGACGAGCACGCCCCTCACCATAACCCATCCGACGACAGGTCTGGCCACGAAAGAGACGCCACGACATTACCGCCGTGGGCCCCAGGTCGCCCGGCCGGCGCCGGCCGGGCGGGGAGGCTGTTCAGGCCGCTTCCTTGATCGCCTTGCCGGCGATGTCGATGATCTCGTCGATCTGCGCCTTCTCGATGATCAGCGGCGGCGACATGGCGATGCAGTCGCCCGACTGACGCACCATCAGGCCGAGCTCGAACGCCTTCACGAACGTGTCGTAGCCGCGAGCGCCCGGGGCGTCCTTGCGGCCCTCGAAGTCGATACCGGCGGCGAGGCCCAAATTGCGCACGTCGGTGACGCCCGGGGCGCTCTTCAGCGAGTGCACGCCGTCTTCCCAGTATTTGGAAAGATCGGCGGCACGCTGGAACAGGCCCTCGTTCTTGTAGATGTCGAGGACGGCCAGCGCCGCGGCGCAGGCCAGCGGGTGCGCCGAATAGGTGTAGCCGTGGAACAGGTCGATCGCGTTCTCCGGCCCGTTCATCAGGCCGTCATAGACGTGCTTGCGCACGAATACGCCGCCCATCGGCACCGTGGCGTTGGAGATACCCTTGGCCACCGTCATCAGGTCGGGGATGACGCCGAAGAACTCGGCCGCGAAGGCCGCGCCAAGACGGCCGAAGCCGGTGATGACCTCGTCGAAAATCAGCAGGATGCCGTGCTTGTCGCAGATCTGGCGCAGGCGCTGCAGGTAGCCCTTGGGCGGCGGCAGGTAGCCGGTCGAGCCGGCGCACGGCTCGACGATCACCGCGGCGATGGTCGAGGCGTCGTGCAGGGTGACGATACGTTCCAGCTCGTCCGCCAGCTCCACACCTCCCTGTTCGGGCAGGCCGCGGGAGAAGGCGTTCTTGGCGAGATGCGTATGCGGCATGTGATCGACGCCGTTGAGCAGCGGGCCGAACCATTTGCGGTTGTTGACCATGCCGCCGACCGAGATGCCGCCGAAGCCGACGCCGTGATAGCCGCGCTCACGGCCGATCAGACGGGTGCGCGTACCCTGGCCACGGGCGCGCTGGTAGGCGAGCGCGATCTTGAGGGCGCTGTCGACCGCCTCGGAACCCGAGTTGCAATAGAACGCGTGGTTGAGGTCACCCGGCAGCATGGCGGCGTGACGCGCGGCGAGCTCGAACGACTTCGGATGGCCCATCTGGAAGCTGGGCGCGTAGTCCATTTCCTCGAGCTGGGCGGCGATCGCCGCCTTGATCTCCTCGCGGCCGTGGCCGGCGTTGACGCACCACAGCCCCGCCGTGCCGTCGATGATCTTGCGGCCCTCCGGCGTCCAGTAGTGCACGCCCTTGGCCTTGGCGAGCAGACGCGGATTCTTCTTGAACTGCCGGTTCGCGGTGAACGGCATGAAAAAGGCGTCGAGATTGTTGGCAGTGGGTTTGGTGGCGGTGGACATGGAAATTACCTGGTTAGCGCGGTGGAATGGGCTGGTCGAAACCTATCACTTGTTTACATCGACGACCACGCGGCCCCGTATCTCTCCCTTGAGGATTTTTGGGGCGAGCGCCGGCAGGTCGCCGAGACCGGCCTCCCCGATCGTGCTGTCGAGCTTATCGAGCGGCAGGTCCGTACCGAGGCGACGCCAGGCCTCCTGGCGCGGCGGCTGCGGCAGCATGACCGAGTCGATGCCGTACATGGCCACGCCGCGCAGGATGAACGGAAGAATCGAGCCGGGGAACGTGGCCCCCGCCGCGAGGCCGCACACCGCGGCCGCGCCGCCGTACTTCACCTGCAGCAGTGCCTTGGCGAGCATGGTCCCCGAAACCGTGTCGACCACGCCGGCAAAACGTTCCGACAGCAACGGCCGGTCGGGCGCCTCGAGCAGCTCCTTGCGCTCGAGGATGGTCGTGGCGCCCAGCGCCTTGAGGTAGGCGCCTTCCTGCGGCCGGCCCGTGGCGGCGACAACGTTGAAGCCGAGCTTGGCCAGAATTGCGACGGCCACCGAGCCGACGCCGCCCGCCGCGCCCGTCACCAGCACCTCGCCCGCCGCCGGCTTGAGGCCGTGCTTCTCCAGCGCCATGACGCAAAGCATCGACGTGTAGCCGGCGGTGCCGATCGCCATCGCGCGTTTGGTCGAGAGCGAAGCCGGGAGCTTGACCAGCCAGTCACCCTTCACCCGTGCCCTGGTCGCATAGCCGCCCCAGTGCAGCTCGCCGACGCGGTAGCCGTTGAGCACGACCTTGTCTCCGGCCTTGAAGCCCGCGTGGCTCGAGGCCTCGACGGTGCCCGCGAAATCGATGCCGCCGACATGCGGCCAGGTTTTCACCAGCCCGCCGCCCGATGTCAGGACCAGCCCGTCCTTGTAGTTGAGCGTCGAATATTCGACGGCCACCGTAACGTCGCCCGCGGGCAGCTTCGACTCGTCGAGTGTCTCCACTGCGCTCGTGACCTTGCGGTCGGCACCTTGTGTGGAAACCAGCGCGCGAAACGACATCGGAACTCTCCCCTAATCCTTGGCGGACACTACATCGGCAGCGATGGCGCGGGCCACGGCAGCCAACCGCTTTCCGAAACGCTGGACGACCTCGTCCTCGCCCATCGCCGAGCGCGGGAAGCGCATGGAAATGCTGCCCAGCAGGCGATTCCCGCTCAGGATCGGCATGGCGAAGCCGTGCAGGCGGGTCGGCCGCGGCGGCCGCGTGAAGGCATAGCCGTCGCGACGGACGCGTTCGAGCGTCGCCGTCAGTGCCGGCGTCTGGCGCACGCCGACCGCCTTCAACGCCGTGCGGCGCTCCTCGTCGCTGGCATGGGCGAGCCAGACCCGGCCGAGCGCGCCGTACAGCAGGGGGCTCTGGCGGTTGTAACCCGCTGCTTCGAAAGCCATCGGACTGTCGGGCGCCGTCGAATGGCGGATCGCCATGCCGCCGCTGCTGATCGTGGCGAGATAGAGCGGCCAGCCATGCTCCTCGGTGAAAGCGGCCATCGGCGCGATCGAGGCATCGACCAGGTGATCGATGAAACGCACGCCTCCGGCCAGGGTGAGGACACGGTCGGTGAGGCGATAGCCCGCCTCGCGCGACATCCGCGAGGCGTAACCGAGCTCGATCAGGGTCTGAAGCAGGCGAACCAGGGTGGGGCGCGGCAGGCCGGTCTCGGCCGCCAGCAGCGATAGCGTGGTCGAGCGCCTGCGGTTCAGCGCCTCCAGGACCGCGAAAGCGCGACGGATCGGCTCGATGACGGCCATGGCGCACTCTTGTCCGTATTACGGACTTTGTCGAGTTTACCCAAGCTTGTTTGTCAGGCTTGGCTATCCTGCCGCCAACGAACGGAGGAAATGCCCAATGGCCTATCAGTCGATCGAAGTGCGCAAGCTCACGCCCACGATCGGTGCCGAGATCTTCGGCGTCGACCTCGGCAAGCCGCTCGGCAACCAGCAGTTCCAGGAAGTGCACGACGCCCTGATGGAAAACCTGGTGATCTTCTTCCGTGACCAGAAGATGACCATCGACCAGCACAAGGATCTCGGCCGCCGCTTCGGGCCGCTGCACGTGCACCCCAACGCGCCGATCGCCATTCCCGAGCATCCGGAGATCCTCGTGATCAAGGCCGACGAGAAGTCGAAGCGCGTGGCCGGCGAGGAGTGGCACACCGACGTCTCGTGCGACCTCGAGCCGCCGATGGGCTCGATCCTCTACATGACCGAGGTTCCGCCGGACGGCGGCGGCGACACGCTGTTCGCCAACATGTACCGCGCCTACGAGACGCTGTCGGAGCCGATCAAGAAGATGCTCACCGGACTGAGCGCGCTGCACGACAGCTCGAAGGCCCACTACTACCGGGTCAAGGCGAACGACCGCGACGAGATGAAGTTCCCCAACGCCGAGCATCCGGTGGTGCGCACCCATCCGGTCACCGGCAAGCAGGCGCTGTTCGTCAATCGCGGTTTCACGCTGCGCATCCCGCAGCTGAAGAAGCACGAAAGCGACGCGCTGCTCGAAATGCTCTACCGGCATCTCGAGACGCCCGAGTTCCAGTGCCGCTTCAAGTGGCAGAAGAACTCGGTGGCGTTCTGGGACAACCGCTCGACCCAGCATCACGCGATGTTCGACTACTTCCCGCACCGCCGTTACGGCCATCGCGTGACGATCTGCGGCGACAAGCCGTTCTATCGCGCAGCGTAGATGCTCTTCCGTCGATTCGTGCTGGGCGCCGCGCTTGCGGCGCCCTTCGCCGCTGGCGCCCAATCGTGGCCGGCCAAGCCGATCAGGGTCGTTCTTCCGGGTCCCGGCGGCGGCCTCATCGATGTCGGCGGCCGGGCCATCAGCGAGATCGTTCACAGGGAACTGGGTCAGCCTCTGGTGATCGATCCGCGCCCGGGCGCCAACGGCATCGTGGCGGCGCAGACGGTGCTCGGCGCCCCGGCCGACGGCTACACCCTCTACCTGACCGTTTCGGGCCATGTGGTGCTCGACCTGCTGATGAAGGCGCCGTTCGACGTGATGGGCGACTTCAAGCCGATCGCCATGGTGGGCGTCAGCAGCTCGCTGTTCTGCGTTCCTCCGTCCATGCCCGTGGCCTCGATCGCCGAGTTCGTGACCTACGCCAAGGCCAACCCGGGCAAGCTCAACTACCTCAATCCCGGCAACGGCACCGGCGGCCACCTCATGCCCGAGCAGCTCAAGGTCAAGTACGGCATCGACATCACGTCGATTTCCTACAAGGGCCTGCCGCCCGGAATCCAGGACCTGCTCGGCGGCCGCCTCGAGCTCGGGGTAATCAGCACCTCGCTCGCCGCCCACCACGTCAAGGCGGGCCGCCTGAAGGCGATCGCGCTGGCCGGACTGAAGCGCCACGACGATCTGCCCGACGTTCCCACGCTGGCCGAACAGGGGCTGGCCGAGATCGAGGTCCGCTCCTCTCTGCCGTTGCTCGGGCAGAAGGACCTGCCCGACGCCATCGTCGTTCGCATGAACAAGGCGGTGAATGCCGCCCTCGCCGACGCCGAATCGGCCAGGCGCCTGCAGAACGCCTATATCGAGCCCCAGCCCATGAGCCCGGGCGAACTCGGGGCGTGGCTGACCGCCGAGCGGGAGCGGCTCGGCGGCATGATCCGCCGCCTGGGAATCAAGGCCGACGGTTCCTGACGGCATCGAAGCTGGTGTAGGCTCCCGCGCCCGATTGCAGGAGTCTCGCCATGATCAAGTTCTACTACAACCTCGCCCCCAACCCGACCAAGGTGGCGCTCGCCCTCGAGGAGATGGGCCTGCCCTACGAGCTGGTGCCGGTCGACACGCGCAAGGGCGACCAGCACAAGCCCGAGTTCCTCGCGATCAATCCCAATGCCAAGGTGCCGGCGATCGTCGACGAGGGCACGCCGATCTTCGACAGCAACGCCATCCTGCTCTACCTCGCCGAGAAGACCGGCAAGTTCCTCGGCCCCAAGGCCGGGCCCAAGCGCGGCGAACTGCTGTCGTGGATGATGTTCGTGGCCTCGGGCATCGGTCCCTATTCCGGCCAGGCCGTGCACTTCCGCAACTTCGCGCCCGAGCCCAAGGAATATGCCGTCACGCGCTACACCTTCGAGGCGACGCGGCACTGGAACATCCTGAACGACCGGCTGGGCAAGCACCGCTACGTGGTGGGCGACGAGTACACGGTGGTCGACATGGCGACCTGGGGATGGTCGCGCCTGGTCCCGTTCGTGCTCGGCCCCGATGCGCTCGGGACCATGCCGCATCTCAAGCGCCACCTCGACGAGATCTCGGCGCGGCCGGCCGCCCAGCGCGCGCTGGCGCTCAAGGACAAGCACAGCTTCAAGGCCGAGATGGACGACGCCGCCCGCCTCAACATGTTCCCGCACTTGAAGAAGGCGAGTTGATCGGCCACCTCTAGGAACATGACCGGTCCAAGATTCAGTGTCCTTGCCAACCGTGGGGTCATCGCCGTCGCGGGCGAGGACCGCGTCGAGTTTCTCCAGGGACTGATCTCCAACGACGTCACCAAGGTGGCGCCGGGCAAGGCGGTGTGGGCGGCGCTGCTGACGCCGCAGGGCCGCTTCCTCAACGACATGTTCGTGGTCGATGCCGGCTTCGGCACGCTCCTGCTCGAGACCGAGCGGGAGAAGGCGCCGGCACTGGCCAGGAAGCTCGGCATGTACAAGCTGCGCTCGAAGGTCACGGTCGAGGATCGCAGCGCCACGATGGATGTCGCCGTCGTGTTCGGCCCGGGCGCCGAGAAGCACAACGCGGTGCCCGGCGCGCTGTCCTATATCGATCCGCGTCTGCCGGAACTCGGCGTGCGCGTGCTCACGCCGGCCGGCCAGGCCGGCAAGATGCTCGGCCTGCCCGAGGCGCCGCTCGCCGACTACGAGGCGCTGCGCCTCTCGCTCGGCGTGCCCGACGGCAGCCGCGACCTGCCGGTCGAGAAGGCCCTGCTGCTGGAGAGCGGCTTCGACGAACTGAACGGCGTCGACTGGAAGAAGGGCTGCTACATGGGCCAGGAGCTGACGGCCCGGACCAAGTATCGCGGACTTGTGAAGAAGCGGCTGTTCCCGGTGAAGGTCGAGGGCGCGTTGCCCGCGCCCGGTACGGCCATCGAACGGAACGGTGAGGAAGTCGGCGAAATCCGTTCCGGGGCCGGAAATCGCGCGCTGGCGATGCTGCGGCTGGAGGCGCTCGAAGGTGCGCTAACTGCGGGTGGCGCGCGGATCGTTCCGCAAAAGCCGGACTGGATGAAGCTTCCCGACTAGAGCGGCTTCCGATCAAATGGAACCGTAGACGGTTCCATTTGATCGGAAACGCATTGTTTCCCCCACAACATTGCCTGACGCATTCCGTTCAGCTGACTCCAGCTGAACGGAATGCGCTCTAGCGGCCACGGCGGCCCGGTAATAAGGTCTCCCGTCGTTCTTGCCTGTCCGGGAGGCCTGCCGTGAAATTGATCAATCCGAACCCGTTCACCACCCGGCCCGAGATCGTCGGCACGTTCGGCGTCGTGACTTCGACGCACTGGATCGCCACCGCGGTCGGCATGGGCATCCTCGAGCGCGGCGGCAACGCCTTCGATGCCGCGGTCGCCACTGCCTTCACCCTGCAGGTCTGCGAACCGCACCTCTGCGGCCCGGGCGGCGACGTGCCGCTGATCTTCCACGCGGTGAAGAAGGGCAAGACCGAGGTGATGTGCGGCCAGGGCGTGATGCCGCAACTGGCGACCATCGCCCACTTCAGGAAGCTCGGCCTCGACCTGATCCCCGGCACCGGCCTGCTGCCCGCCGCCGTGCCCGGCACGTTCGACGCCTACATGCTGATGCTGCGCGACTACGGCACGATGAGCCTGGCCGACGTGCTGACGCCCGCGATCGGCTACTACATGAACGGCTATCCGCTGGTCGAGCGCGCGTCCGCCACCATCGACACGGTGAAGCAGAACTTCCGCGACAACTGGCCGAGCTCGGCCGCGGTCTACCTGCCGGGCAACAAGGTGCCGGCGCCGGCGTCGCTGTTCGCCAACAAGGCCGCGGGCAACGCCTACCTGCGCATCGTCAGGGAAGCCGAGGCCGGCGGCGGCAATCGCGAGGCGGTGATCGAGCGCGCGCGCAAGGTGTGGAGCCAGGGCTTCGTCGCCGAGGCGATCGACCGCTTCTACACGCACGAAGAGCTGATGGACGTCTCGGGCCAGCGCAACAAGGGCCTGCTGCGCGGCGACGACATGGCGAAGTGGCAGGCCACGGTCGAGGAGCCGCTGACCTACGACTACGGCCGCTACACCGTGTGCAAGGCGGGCCCATGGGCGCAGAGCCCGGTCACCCTGCAGCAGCTGGCGCTCCTGAAGGGCTTCAATCTCGACGGTGCCGACCCGACGTCGGCCGATTTCATCCATACCGTCGTCGAGGCGAGCAAGCTCGCCTTCGCCGACCGCGAGGCGTTCTACGGCGATCCGAAGTTCGTCGACGTTCCGATGCAGACCCTGCTCTCGGATGCCTACAACGCCGATCGCCGCAAGCTGATCGATCCGGCCAGGGCCTCGCTCGACCAGCGGCCGGGCAAGGTCGACGGCTATGGCGGCGTGGTGAAGCTGCGCAAGGCCGACGGTTCGCGTGCCGCGGTGGCGGCGAGCGGCGCCGGCGAGCCGACGGTCGGCCGCATGGGGCAGATGAGCGGCGACACGGTCCATTTCGACATCGTCGACAAGGACGGCAACATGATCTCGGCGACGCCCTCCGGCGGCTGGCTGCACGGCTCGCCGGTGGTACCCGAACTCGGCTTTCCGATCGGCACGCGTGGCCAGATCATGTGGCTGGAGGAGAACCAGCCGAGCTCGCTGGCGCCGGGCAAGCGGCCGCGCACCACGCTCACGCCCACCCTCGCCCATCGCGACGGCGCGCCGTACATGGTCTGGGGCTCGCCCGGCGGCGACCAGCAGGAACAGTGGATCACGCAGATGTTCCTGCGCCACGTT